>CALMNS010000022.1 GCA_937871635.1 uncultured Solirubrobacter sp. | reverse complement strand
CGCCACTCCGAGGCCGCGTGGCGCGCCGAGCTCGACCGCCTCGCCTTCGGCGGGCTCGACGACGACGAGCTCCGCGCGCGCCGCCGAGAGCGCCGCGCGCGGCGTTAGAGCAGCGCCGAGAGCGTGCTCACCGCGATGCCGGCGAGCAGGATCACCACGAGCGTCACCGCCAGCGCCTGGACCCACAGCGGCGTCCCGTCGCGCACGACGGCGTGCGCGCCCTCCCCCGGCTCGGACGGGTCGGGGCGCAGCACGTCGCGGGCCACGGCCTCCCCCGAGGCGGCGACGAGGATGTCCCGCGGCCCCGAGGCGAGGAAGTCCGGGACGTCGAAGCCGCCCGAGCGGCGCGCGACGGAGGGCACCCCCTGCTCGAGCAGGAGCCCGGAGATCAGCTCGGCCTCCGCCTGGTGGCGGGCCTGGGCGACCTTGACGAGGGGCCCCTCGGAGTACTGGACCTTCACCTTGCGGGCCCGCTCGCGGCGCTCGGAGACCTCGAGCGGTTCGGCGCCCTCGAGCACGAGCGGGACGCCGCACTGCGCGCAGAAGCGCTCGGGCTCCTCCCCCCGGGCCCCGCACGACGGGCACCGGAGCCCCCCGGGGCTCATCCCTCCTCGACCTGGAGCGCCGCCTCGGAGATCTGCCCGTCGACGATGCGGAAGGCGCGGACCTCGGGCTCCTCGGGCCGCTGGACGCCGACGATCACGTAGAGCGAGTCGGGATAGAAGGCGAGATTGACGTCCGTCTGCGACGGATAGGGCGCCGAGCGCGTGTGCGAGTGGTAGATCGCGCCGAGCTCGAGGCCGGCGTCCTCGATCGCCGTCTGGATCCGGTACTGCTCCATCCCGTCGATCTCGTACCGCAGCGGGCTCGCCGCGGCGTTGGCCGCCCGGTGCACGGCGACCGCGCGCCCGTCGGAGGCCGCGATCATCCCGCAGCACTCGTTCGGGGCGTCCGCCCGGGCGTGCTCGACGATGTCGTCGAGCAGCGGGCGCGGGAGCTTCATGGACGCTGCCGGTCTATTCGGCCACGCCGCTGGGGCTCTTGCTGGAGGTCGTGCGGACGGTCAGCTCGTCGTCGTCGTCATCGTCGTCGGACTTGCCGCCGCCGGAGATCGAGTCCTTGAACTCGCGCATGCCGTGGCCGATCGAGCGGCCGACCTCGGGCAGGCGCTTCGGTCCGAGGATGATGAGGGCGATGACGAGCACGATCACGAGCTCCATCGGTCCGATTCCACCTATGCCCATCGCAGTTCAGTCCTTCCGTCTCTGGTGCGGAGTGGTTCAAGCCTACCCCGGTATTCGGCCCGCACCCAGCGCCCGATCACACGGCGTCCTCATCGAGCGCCAGGCGCAGCGCCGCGAGCTCCCCCGCCTGACCCCCCATGGCGCTCGCCGCGGTGGAGATCAGCTCGGGCACCTC
>CALMNS010000021.1 GCA_937871635.1 uncultured Solirubrobacter sp. | reverse complement strand
GATCAGCCCGTGCCCGCCCACGGTCTCCGCGGCGGGCGTGGCGAGGGGCGGCGCCGGCAACTGCCGCCCGCGCGGTCCTTCGAGGCGGGAGCCACGGATCGGAGGCTTCCATGCGGGTCCTGGTGACGGGAGGCACGGGCTTCGTCGGCCTCCCACAGCGTGAAGGCGCTGATCGACGCCCGACACGCGGTCCGGATGATGGTCCGCGCCCCGGAGCGCATCCGGCCGGCGCTCACGCCGCTCGGCGTCGAGGCGCCCGACCACGTCGTCGGGGACGTGACCGACCCGGCCGCGGTGCGCCGGGCGCTCGACGGCTGCGACGCCGTCCTGCACTCGGCGAACGTCTACTCCCTCCACGGGCGCGTCGGCGAGATGGCGGCGACCAACCCGCGGAGCACCGTGCTCGTGCTGGGAACCGCGCGGGAGCTGGGACTGGACCCGATCGTTCACGTCTCGAGCTACGTCGCCCTGCTGCCCCCGTCCGGCTCGGGCCCGCTGCATGCCGACTCGCCCCTGGGCCAGCCCGCGGGGCCCTACGCGCGCTCCAAGGTCGCCTCCGAGCGCATCGCGCGCCGGTTGCAGGACGAGGGCGCGCCGGTGGTGATCATGCGGCCGGGCGCCGTCTGGGGGCCGCACGATCCCCATCTCGGCGAGAGCGCGCAGATCGCCAGGGCGGTGCTCCGCGGGCAGATGCCGGTCAGCCTGCCGGGCCCGATGGCGATCGTCGACGTGCGCGACGTCGCGGCGACGCACGCCGCCGTCATGGAGGCCGGCCGGGGCCCGCGGCGCTACCTGGTGGTCGCCGAGGACGTTCCCTTCGCCCAGATCATCGCCGCGGTCCGCCGCGCCACGGGTCGCCGGATCCCGGCGGTGCCCCTGCCGGAGCGCCCGCTGCGGCGAGCGCTCGGGAGGCGGACGAGCGTTCCCGGCCGCTGGAGGGCCCTTGGCTCGCGATGCAGCAGGCCCGCTGCGACTCGACCGCGACCGAGGCGACCCTCGGCGTCCGCCTGCGTCCCGCGGAGGACTCCACCCGGGACACCGTCCGCTGGCTCTACGCCGGCGGGCACGTCACCGCCCGGCAGGCCGGCCGGATGGCCTGACGCGCAGGCCGGGCGGCGCCGAACGTCCAGGAGACCGGCGCTGGACGACGACTCGTGGACGTTCGGCCCGGCTGGGCCCGTCGCTGAGGCCCGACATACTGGCCTCACCCGTGAGCGCCGAGCCATCATGCCGCTGATCGACGTCCTCCCGCGCGAGCCGGATGTCGACGCCGTCTATGAGGCGTTCACGAGCTGGGCGGAGGAGCAGGGCCTCGAGCTCTACCCGCACCAGGAGGAGGCGGCGATCGAGCTCTTCAGCGGCGCGAACGTCATCCTCGCCACCCCGACCGGCTCCGGGAAGTCGCTCGTGGCGATCGCGGCGCACTTCGCCGCGATGGCCGACCGCCGGGTCAGCTTCTACACGGCGCCGATCAAGGCGCTCGTCTCAGAGAAGTTCTTCGCCCTGTGCGCGATCTTCGGGGCCGAGAACGTCGGGATGCTCACCGGCGACGCGTCGGTCAACTCCGACGCGCCGATCATCTGCTGCACCGCCGAGGTCCTGGCCAACATCGCGCTGCGCGAGGGCGCCGACGCGGACGTCGGCCAGGTCGTGATGGACGAGTTCCACTTCTACGCCGACCCGCAGCGCGGCTGGGCGTGGCAGGTCCCCCTCCTCTCCCTCCCGCACGCGCAGTTCCTGCTCATGTCGGCGACGCTCGGCGACGTCGCCGAGCTCCAGGCCGACCTCACGCGGCGCACCGGGCGCGAGACGGCGCTGGTCGACACCGCCGAGCGCCCCGTGCCGCTGGACTTCCGGTGGTCGGTGGAGCCGTTGCACGAGCTGCTCGAGGACCTCGTGCGCACCGACCGGGCGCCGATCTACGTCGTGCACTTCACCCAGGCCGCCGCGCTCGAGCGGGCGCAGGCGCTCCTCTCGGCGAAGCTCTGCACGAAGGAGGAGCGCCTGGCGATCGCCGACGCGATCGGGGCCTTCCGCTTCACCGCCGGCTTCGGGCGGACGCTCTCCAAGCTGGTGCGCAGCGGCATCGGCGTCCACCACGCCGGGATGCTGCCGCGCTACCGGCGGCTCGTCGAGCAGCTCGCGCAGACCGGCCTGCTGAAGGTCGTCTGCGGGACCGACACGCTGGGCGTCGGCATCAACGTCCCTATCCGGACCGTCGTCTTCACCGGCCTGGCCAAGTTCGACGGCACGCGCAGCAGGCTGCTGAAGTCGCGCGAGTTCCACCAGATCGCCGGGCGCGCCGGGCGCCCCGGCTTCGACACCTCGGGTTGGGTGGTCGTGCAGGCGCCCGAGCACGCGATCGAGAACGCGCGGCTGGTCGCCAAGGCGGGCGACGACCCGAAGAAGCTACGGCGCATCCAGCGCTCGAAGCCCGCGGAGGGGGCGGTGAGCTGGAACGAGGAGACCTTCGCCCGCCTGCGCGACGCGACGCCCGAGGCGCTCGTCTCGAGGATGCGGGTCAACCACGCGATGATCCTCAACGTCATCAACCAACCCGCCGATCCGGCGGAGACGCTGCGCGCGCTGATGGAGGACAACCACGAGGACGAGCGCGGGCGGGCGCGGCTGGTGGAGCAGGCCTCGTCGCTGCGGGAGGAGCTGCTCCTCTCCGGCGTGCTCGAGGCGCTCGCGGCGCCCGACGGGGACGGCCGGACGCTGCGGCTCGCGCCGGCCCTCCAGGAGGACTTCGCCCTCAACCAGCCCTTGGCGTCCTTCGCCCTGGTGGCGTTCGAGCTCATCGACCCGGAGTCGGAGAACTACGCGCTCGACGTCCTCTCCGTCGTCGAGGCGATCCTCGACGATCCCTCCCCCGTCCTGAGGGCGCAGGAGAACCAGGCGCGCGGCGAGGCCGTCGCCGAGATGAAGGCCGACGGCATCGAGTACGAGGAGCGCATGGAGCGGCTCGAGGCGATCACCTACCCGAAGCCGCTGGCGGAGCCGCTCGAGCAGGCGCTCCGGCTCTACCGCGAGACCCACCCCTGGGTGCTCGAGTCCGACCTCTCCCCCAAGTCGATCGTGCGCGACATGTACGCCTCCGGCCGTACCTTCACCGAGTTCGTCGCCCACTACGGCGTCGCGCGCTCGGAGGGGCTCGTGCTGCGCTACCTCAGCGACACCTACCGGGCGCTGCGCCAGACGGTCCCCGAGCAGGTCAAGAACGACGAGCTCGACGACATCGTCGAGTGGCTCGGCGAGACCGTCCGCCAGATCGACTCGAGCCTGCTCGACGAGTGGGAGGCGCTCACCGACCCGGAGTCCGTCGCCCGTGCCGCCGCCGCGGTGGCCGCCGGCGAGGCGCTGGCCCCGCCGCGGCCGATCACCGCCAACGAGCGCGCGTTCGGCGTGATGATCCGCAACTCGATGTTCCACCGGGTGCAGCTGGCCGCCTCGGACCGCTTCGCCGAGCTCGGCCAGCTCGACGCCGCGGCGGCGGCGGCGAGCGAGCTGCCGGGGCGGGTCGTGATGAACGCGGCCGCGTGGGAGGCCGCGCTCGGGGCGTACTGGGACGAGTACGCGTCGATGGACGCCGGCCCGGCCGCGCGGGCCCCCGAGCTGCTCATGATCGACCGCTCGCCGGCGCGCGACGGCGCGCGGACCTGGACCGTGCGCCAGATCCTCAGCGACCCGGAGGGCCACCACGACTGGGCGATCGTGGCCACCGTCGACCTTGACGCCTCGGACGCCGCCGGCGAGCCGGTGATCCGGACGGAGTCGTGCCGGTCGGCCGCCGGGTAACCGCCGCTCGCCCGGCCGCGCCGTCGGCCGGTGTGAGCGGCAGGGGAACCCGACCGCGTCGTTACCGCAAGGCGTTGTAGAGCGCCTGCGCCTCGCCGCCGGCCGCCATGTACGGCCCGTACATCGTCGTCTTCTCGAAGCTGTACCCGTAGGAGTTGACCGAGACGACCGGCTCGCCCGCGTCGCCGACGCTGTTGCCGTTGGCGTCGAGGATCCAGCCGCCTCCGCTCGACCCGCCCGTCATGTCGCAGCTGATCTGCATGGGATCGAGCAGCGCGGTCCCGTCCCAGCGCCGGAACGGCGACGCGCACGCGTACTGCTGGGAGCCGTCGAACGTCCCGGCGGCGGGATAGCCGTAGCTGACCAGGCGCTTGCCCGTCGGGTTCTGGCCGAACGAGATCGGGCGGGTGCCGATCGTGCTCGCGAAGCTCGCTCCCGCGCTCGTGGTGTTGACGACGCGCGCGGCCCCGACGTCATTGCGGAAGCGGCTGGCGCCCTGCGCCTCCCAGCCCGGGGTGGAGTCGAGCACGGTGAACGCCCACCGGCCGTTCGGCTCCTGCCCCTTGTAGTAGCCCGGCACGAACAGGAAGTTCGTCGCCTCCTGACCAGGACCGTCGGTCACGCAGTGTCCCGCGGTCCACACCAGGTTGACGCCCGCGGAGGCGTCGACGGCGGTGCCCGAGCAGACGTAGTTCCCCCCGCCGAGGGTGAAGAAGACCTTGCCGTTCTTGCGGGTCTCGGCGGTGTAGGCGCCGCCGGTGAGCGGCACCGCGTAGCGCGACCAGTCGGTCGGCTTGCCGCCACCGCCGCCACCCGGTCGCGCGCGATCGCGCGGCTTCGCGGCCTTCATCCGCTCCGAGGACCAGTACGCCGACGTCTCCTGGGGAGATTTCGGGTTCTTCTTCGGCGCCGCGGCGGCTGGGGTCGCGAGGGCACCGAGGGCGAGAACGGCCAGCAGCAGGACGCGGGAGACGGTGGACATGCGCGGCAGCGTACTCACGGTTGCGCCGAGCGCCAAGGTGGCGGGCCTGCGTTCGACGGCGAGCTCACGGGCGCCGACTAGCTTCCTCCCGATGACCACGTCGAGGCGAGCGCCAGGGCAGCACCCGATCGGCGCCGGCGCCCGGCTGGAGGAGCTCGACGGGGACCCGCACGCGCTCCTCGCGCGCCTGCGCGTTCACGAGCCGGTGTCGTGGCTGCCGGCGCTCGACGGATGGCTCGTCACCCGGCGCGACCTCGCGCTAGGGGTCATGCGCGACGCGGCGACCTTCACGGTCGACGACGCGCGGTTCTCCACCGGCCAGGTGATCGGCCCGAGCATGCTCTCGGTCGACGGCGAGGAGCACCGGCGCCACCGCGACCCGTTCGCCGGGCCGTTCCGCCTCGCTGCGGTGCGCGCGCGCTTCACGGAACCGGTGGCGCGGGAGACCGGGCGGCTCATCGACGC
>CALMNS010000020.1 GCA_937871635.1 uncultured Solirubrobacter sp. | reverse complement strand
CGGGCAGCGGCGGCCGTCAGGCGCGTCCGGACGCCGCCGGAGACGCACCGTAATTACGGGGACGGCCACTACGGCGCGCCGAGCCGGAACTGCGGGTCGCCCTCGGGCGTCTCGATGTCCATCTGGGCCTTCTGCAGCTTGCCCGCGTAGTCCCAGTTCATCGACTGCCAGCGGGTGAACTGCTCGAGCACCCAGATTCCCGACTGGCGCGAGCCGTTGCCCGAGCGCGCGTTGCCGCCGAACGGCAGGTGGGCCTCGGCGCCGCTCGTGGAGTTGTTGACGGACAGCATCCCCGCGCTCACCCGCTCGCGGAAGCGCAGGGCGTGGGTCGCCGAGCTCGTGTAGATCGCGGCGGACAGCCCGTAGCCGTGGCCGTTGGCGAGCTCGACCGCCTCGTCGAAGGTCGAGAACGAGAGCACGCCGACCAGCGGCCCGAAGGTCTCCGTGTCGTAGAGCGCGTCCTCGCGGCGCACGCCGGTGACGAGCGTCGGGTGCATGAACAGCCCCTCCTGGGGATCGCCGACGAAGCCATCGCGCGGGTGCTCGGGACCGATCCGGCCGGTGGCGCTCGACCCGTGCACGGCGTGGTGCGGCTCGATGAGCGCGAGCCAGTCCTCCTCGAAGCGGGCGGCGAAGCGCTCCCCGAGCATCGGGCCGTAGAGGACGTCCTGGGCGGGGTCGCCGACCGGGGCGGCGCGGAGCGCGGCGTCGAGGCGGGCGACGAGCTCGTCGTGGATCGACTCGTGGGCGATGATGCAGCCCAGCGACGTGCAGCGCTGCCCCGCGGTCCCGTAACCCGAGAACAGCGCGCCCTCCACGGCGAGGTCGAGGTCGGCGTCCGCCATGACCACGAGCGGGTTCTTGCCGCCCAGCTCGAGGCACGGCGACTGGAGGTGGCGGCCGCACAGCGCGCCGATCTCGGCTCCCACGGTGCTCGAGCCGGTGAAGCCGACCTTGTCGACGAGCCGCTTGTCGAGCGCCTGCTCGAGGCCGGCGAAGGTCGCCTCCCCCTCGGCCTGGACCACGTTAAGGACGCCGTCGGGGAGCCCGCCGGCGATGAGGATCCGCGCCAGCGCGTCCCCGAGGGCGGGGGCGTACTCGGCCGGCTTCCACACCACCGCGTTGCCGCAGAGCAGCGCCGGGATGAGGTACCAGCTCGGGACGGCGACGGGGAAGTTCCCGGCGGTGATGATCGCCGCGACCCCGACCGGCATGCGGAAGGTGAACAGCTGCTTGTCGGGCATCTCGGAGGGAACGGTCTGGCCGTAGAGCCGGCGCCCCTCGCCCAGGAAGAAGTCGCAGGTGTCGACGATCTCCTGCACCTCGCCGCGCGCCTCGGCGATCGGCTTGCCCACCTCGGCGCGGACGAGCTGGGCGAGGGCCTCGAAGTTCTCCTCGACCAGGCGACCGATCGAGGCGATCACGCGGCCCCGGATCGGGGCGGGCACCGCCGCCCAGGCGGGCTGGGCCGCGCGGGCCGCCCGGCACGCGTCCACGAAGGTGGCC
>CALMNS010000019.1 GCA_937871635.1 uncultured Solirubrobacter sp. | reverse complement strand
CTCGAGGACTTGGTGGGGCGCTTGGCCGCGATCGCGCCGGTGGCACGGCCGCCGACCCGGTCGCGGCGGGGCTTGGGGGAGGGCATCCCCCGAGCCCTACCCGGCTCGGTGGGGCGCTATCCGCGTTCGCGGGCGGCGAACATCCGTCCTGTGCGCCTCCGAAATACCCCAAAGGGGTGATGTAGGGCCGCGACCCCATGCCGATACACCCGCATGTCCGCCACCGCCATCGCCGCCCCGTCGCAGACCAAGCGCAAGGTCTCCTCCGACGACGCGCTCAAGCTGTGGCGCGAGTACAAGGCCACCGGAGACCTGCAGGTCCGCAACCGGCTCGTGATGACCTACGCGCCGCTGGTGAAGTACATCGTCTTCAAGAAGGTGCGCGAGCTGCCGGCCCGCTGCGAGGTGGAGGACTTCATCTCCTGCGGCCTGGAGGCGCTCATCGCGTCGATCGACCGGTACGACCCGGAGAAGGGCGCCACGCTCGAGCAGTACGCCTGGACCCGCATCCACGGCGCGGTGCTCGACGAGCTCCGCCGCCAGGACTGGGCCCCGCGCTCGCTGCGCCGGTGGGAGCGCGACATCGCCCGGGCCCGCGAGCAGTTCACCGGCGTCCACGGCCGGCGGCCCACCCGCGAGGAGCTCGCGGCCTCCCTCTCGGTCACCGTCGACGAGCTGCGCCGTCGCGAGGACGACATCTCCGTCTCGGACGTCACCTCGCTCAACACGCTGGTCATCTCCGACGAGGAGACCACGGTCGAGCGGCTGGACACGATCTCCTGCGGCGACGAGCGGCTCGATCCTGAGCACGCCGCCGCCACGAGCCAGGCGAAGGACCGCTTCCGCGACGCCTTCGCCCACCTGCCCCGCCGCGAGCGCGAGGTGGCCGTGCTGCTCTACGTCAAGAACCTCACCCTGCGCGAGATCGGGGACATCCTCGGCGTGTCCGAGAGCCGCGTCTGCCAGATCCACTCGCAGCTCAAGAAGACGCTCAAGCGGCAGCTCGCCGCCGACGCGACGCTCTTCGCCGCCGTCGGTTAGCGCCGGGCCTCAAGGTCCTCCCCCGAGCGCCGACTACCGGCCCATGGGTCGCTTCCTCGCCGATGGCGTCCCGCCGCATCTGCTGGCGGAGATCGATCTGGCCTTCGCGCGCGCCGGCGAGCTCGCCGCCCGCAACCGGGAGCTGCACTTCGCCCAGTGCGATCCGGACGCCCCGATCGTCGTCGAGGTCCGCGATCTCGACGGCGCCCTCATCCGCACCATCGCGGGCGCCGAGGCACTCGACGTGCTGTCGGGCGCCGAGCTCCGCTAGCGCCGCGAGATCGCGCGTGCGCCGGCCCGGCCGCGGGTCGCCACAATGGCGTGATCGAGGACACCGCCGCGATCTCCGCCGGACCCCCGCTCGGCTCGCCCACGCCGTCTCCCGCCACCGTGCGCGCCGGCCGCGGGGCGGTGTCGTTCTGGCGCAAGGCCTACGAGGACGGCATCACCGGGCTGGCCGGCATGGTCGCCTACAACCTCCTGCTGTCGATCTTCCCGCTCGCCTTCGTCGGGGCGTTCGTCATGGGCCGGGTGCTGCAGTCCGCCGACCTCGAGCAGTCCGTCCTGACCGAGCTGCAGCGGGTGTTCCCCGCGGCCACGGAGCGGACGCTGCTCGACGCGCTCGAACGCGTGCAGCGCTCCTCGACGACCTTCGGGATCGGCGCGCTGATCGCGTCGATCTGGGTCGGCTCGTCGTTCTGGGGGGCGCTCGACACGGCCTTCTGCCGGATCTACCGCTCGCCGTGCCGCTCGTGGGTACGCCAGAAGCTCTTCGCGATCGGGATGCTCGTCGTCGTCCTGCTCTTCGCGGCGGCCTCGGTGGCCGTCCCCGTGCTGCAGTCCATCGTCACCTCGGGGACCGAGGAGCTGCCCTTCGGCCTCGACGAGGTGCGGGGGCTCGTCTACGTCCTCTCGCTCGTCGCCGGCTTCGTCCTCCTGTTCGTCGTGCTGTGCGCGATCTACTGGCGGGTGCCGAAGGGAGCGACGCCGTGGCGCGCCATCTGGCCCGGAGCGCTCGGGGCGACGGTGGCGATGGGGATCGTCGCCAACGGCTTCCCCCTCTACCTGCAGAACTTCTCGACGTTCGCCGGCCTGGGGACGACGCTGGTCTTCCTCCTGATCGCGCTGATCTGGTTCTACGTGCTCGCGCTCATCCTGCTGGCGGGCGCCGTGGTCAACGAGCTGCGCTTCCAGCGGGCCCAGATGGGCGCGCCGGGGCCGGCGCCAGAATCGGGCGCGTCGCCCAGCGCGGGACCGTCCGGCTGACGGGAACGGGGCGCCCCCGCCTGGCCGGGCGTCCCGGCGGCGTACCCTGGGCGGCGTGGACCCCGATCCGAAGACGGAGGAGCTCCGCGTCGAGCAGATCGTCCGCGAGCGCGAGGAGCGCACCGCCGAGCACCAGGCGCTGCAGCCCGAGGAGGCCGAGCAGCACGGGCGGCGCGCCGAGCGGGCCGCCTACCTCAAGCAGAAGCTCGAGGAGCGGGCCGAGTCCGAGGACGCCGCCGACTGACGGGGCCGGGCGGCGGGTACCGTCCCCCGCACATGAGCGACCACGAGGAGAAGGCCGACGCGGTCGAGGCCGAGATCGACCGGCTCGAGCGCGAGTCCTCCGAGCTCGAGGGCGAGATCGCCGACACGCGCGAGGACTGGGAGCGCAAGAAGGGCGACGACAACGTCCCGGGCGCCGCGGGCAAGCCCGAGGCGGCGGAGTCCGGCCTGCCCCCCGAGGCCGAGCAGCAGGAGTAGGGCGGGCCGCCCCGGGCGATGCGTCCAGGGCGGGAGGGGTCCGGTCAAGCCCCTAGGGCCGGGACCCGATGCTCAACGGGTCGGCGAGGGCTGCGTGAGCCCGCCGGCGCGCGTGCCGCTGATCCCGAGCCTGGGGAGGCTGACCCGCCCGCCGTCCGCGGTGACCGTCCCGACGCGGGCGGCGCCCGGATGGTGGCGGGCGAGCAGGGCGACCGCGGCGGCCGCGTGCTCGGCGGGCACCAGGCAGGCGAAGCCGCAGCCCATGTTGAAGACCTCCCACATCTCCGCGTCGGGCACGGCCGCCGCTGCGGCGATCAGCCCGAAGACGGGCGGCACGGGGAGGGGGGCGTCGAGCTCGTAGCCGACGTCGCCGTGCAGCCGCAGGAGGTTGAGCACGCCGCCCCCGGTGATGTGCGCGAGCCCGCGGACCGGGATCTCCGAGCGCAGGAGCTCGAGCACGGCGCGGACGTAGATGACGGTCGGCTCGAGCAGGGCGTCGGCCACGGAGGCGCCGCCGAGCTCGGCCGGCCGGGCGTCGAGCCCGAGCGGGGCCAGCGCCCGGCGGGCGAGCGTGTAACCGTTGGAGTGGATCCCGCTCGACGGCAGGCCGATCACCGCGTCCCCCGGGCGGGCCTCCGCGCCGGTGACGAGCGCGTCGAGCGCCACCGTCCCGAAGCAGGTCCCCACCACGTCGAAGCCCGTCGGCGACGGGTGGCCGCGCACGACCTCGGGGAGGACGGCGAGCTCGCCGCCGGGGATCTCGACCCCCGCCTGCGACGCGCCGATCCGCAGCCCCTCGCCGATCTGGCGCAGCATCTCCGGGTCCGACGCCTCGACGGCTAGGTAGTCGAGCAGCGCGATCGGCTCCGCCCCGACGCAGATGACGTCGTTGACGTTCATGGCCACGCAGTCGATCCCGATCGTATCGAAGCGCCCGGTCTGCTCGGCGACGATCACCTTCGAGCCGGCCGAGTCGGTCCCGATCGCGATCCCGAGGTTCTCGGCTACGCGCAGGACCGCCGCGTAGTGGCCGCTCCCGAGCACGGAGCGCGACGGGCGACCCGTCTCGATCCCGGCCAGCACGCCCACCAGGGCGGCCACCCCGGCGTCCGCGCGGCTCGTGTCGACGCCCGCGGCGGCGTAGGCGTCGGGGGCGGGCGGCGGCATCGGGCGGAATCTAGCCGCGCGGCGAGACGGTGCGGCCGGACGCGAGGGAGGAGCCATCCCGCGAAATGGACACTCGATGACTCTCGATGAGAGGCATCGGGTGTCCATTTGCTCACAGAAGGTGCCGCGCGCCCCTCAACCCGGCGGGAGGGTGCCGCCCGCCGCTCAGGCCCGTTGCCCGATCTGACCCACCGCGCCGCGCAGCCCGACGCAGCCGATACGGCGCGGACGCTACCGCTCGGCGGCCAGCAGGGCCAGGGCCGCCGCCGTCCGGTACGCCGCCCACCAGGCGAGCGGCCGGTCGCGGTCGACCCAGGCC
>CALMNS010000018.1 GCA_937871635.1 uncultured Solirubrobacter sp. | reverse complement strand
GGCCGGCGCGCCCTCGCGCCGGTCCGCGCGCCCGCCCCGCGACGGCCCCGCCTCCGCTCCCTCCGCCGCCTCGACCAGCTCGGCGAGCGAGTCCTTGACGTACTCGCCGATCCGGTCGAGGTCGGGCAGCGCGTCGTAGTCGCCGAGCAGCCCGAAGTCCATCCCGCCGTCGTAGGACATGATCGCCACCGCGAGCGCGTGGTCCTTGGGGAGGAAGGCGATCGGGAAGAGGTCCTGGAGCCGGCGGCCGAGCACGTAGAGCGGGAACTGCGGCCCGGGCACGTTCGTCACCAGGAGGTTGAACAGGCGCGTGGAGAAGTTCAGCCGGGAGGCCTGGGCGAGCACGGTCGGGGGCGCGAAGTTCTGCGCGGCGGTGAGCACCCCGGCGCCCACGGCCTGCTTGGACTCCTTGAGCCCGTCCATCGCCGCCTTGACCACCTTGAGCCGCGCGACGGGATCCTCGACGTAGACGGGCAGCGGCCCGCGCATCGCCACGATGCGGTTGCCGCCCGCGCTCTGCTCGGCCTCCGTGCGGATCGAGACGGGCACGAGGGCGCGCAGCTCGAGCCCCTGGGTGCGGACGCCGCGCGAGCGCAGCCACTTCTGCAGCGCGGCGGCCACCGCGGCGAGGACGACGTCGTTGACCGTGCAGCCGAACGCGTCCTTGACCCGCTTGAAGTCGTCGAGCTCGCTGCGGATGATCACGAAGCGCCGGTGCGGCCCGATCGGGACGTTGAGCGGCGTGGCCGGTGCGGGGTTCATCGCCGCCCAGGCGACCTCCCCGAGCCCCTCGAGCGCCTCGCGCGTCGCCTCGATCGCCACGGTCGGGCGGGTGGCGGCGACCGCGGTCCGCGTGGCGAGCTTGACCGGCACCTTGACGAGCCCCTTGACCCCCTTCGCCGCGAGGTCCAGCGAGCTGGGCTCGCGCCGGGGCACCCACGGCTCGCCCGTCGCCGGCGCGCTCACCGGGGGCACGGGCTCGAGGTCGAAGAGCACGGTGGCGAGGTCCACGCCGGCCACGCCGTCGACCAGCGCGTGGTGGGTCTTGAAGATGAGCGCGAAGCGGCCGGCCGAGCCGCCCGCTCCCGGCGCGAGCCCCTGCACGATCCAGCACTCCCACAGCGGCTTGGAGCGGTCGAGCCGCTGGGAGTGGATGCGCGCCGCGAGGGCGGTGAGCTGCGCCTCGGACCCCGGCTTGGGCAGCGCGGTGTGGCGGACGTGGTACTCCAGGTTGAACGAGGTGTCGTCCACCCAGAGCGGCCGTCCCGTCTCGAGCGGCGGCACGGCGAGCTTCTGCCGGTAGCGCGGAACGAGATGCAGCCGCGAGCGGATCTGGTCGACCACGTCCTCGTAGGCCGGCGGCGGGCCCTCGAAGATCAGCATCGCCCCGACGTGCATGTGCGCGTTCGGTCCCTCCTGGGCCAGGAAGGACGCGTCCACCGCCGACAGGCGGTCACCGTGCTGCTGGCTCATCGGACGATCGTACCGGCGTCAAGACACCACGGTGAGCAGTCCCGTGACCGCGGTGAGGAGCAGCACTCCGGTCAGCGCGAGGTCGTAGCGCGCGGGGTGGTCCGCGAGCCGGCGGAACCCCCTGCGCCCCGCCAGGTGGCCGAGGAGCACGAGCGGGACGCCGGCCGCCAGGGCCGCGCCCTGCGGGATCGCCTCCCGCGTCCCCGTGAGCGCCAGGGCGGCGAGGCCGAGGAACGAGAAGGCCGTGAAGACGACGGTGAGTGTGTCGCGCGACGCCCCCGGCTCGGCGCCGCGCCGCAGCAGGTAGAGCACGATCGCGGGGCCCGAGGTGCTCGTGGCCGTGTTGAGCGTCCCGGCGGTCAGGCCGGCGAGCGGGAGCGCCCAGCGCGGAGGCGAGGTCACGGC
>CALMNS010000017.1 GCA_937871635.1 uncultured Solirubrobacter sp. | reverse complement strand
CTCTAGACCTGCGCGACGGCGCGGCCGGCCAGCGAGTCGCGGCCCGCGCCGGTCCAGACGATCTGGTCGCGCCCGGGCCCGACGCCGATGAGGCCGATCGGCACCCCGACGAAGTCGGCCACGAACGCGAGGTAGTCCCGCGTGGCGGCCGGGAGGTCCTCCTCCGTGCGCACCTGGGTGATGTCCTCGTCCCAGCCGGAGAGCTCCTCGTACGCGCCGACGGACTGGTGCAGCACGGACTGGTGGTACGGGAAGTTCGCGAACGAGGCGCCGTCCGCGCCGCGGTAGCTCGTGCAGACCCGCAGCGTCCCCAGGCCGGTCAGCACGTCGAGCTTGGTGATCGCGAGGTGGGTGAGCGTGTTGATGCGCGCGGCGTAACGGAGGGCGACGAGGTCGATCCAGCCGACCCGGCGGGGCCGGCCCGTGGTCGTCCCGTACTCGTGGCCCGCCTCGCGCAGCCCGTCGCCGAACGCGCCGTCGAGCTCGGTGGGGAACGGGCCGGCCCCGACGCGGGTGGTGTAGGCCTTGGTCAGGCCCCAGATCTCGTCGATGTCGCGCGGACCGGCGCCCGAGCCGATGCAGGCCGACGCGGCCACCGGGTTCGACGAGGTGACGAAGGGATAGGTCCCGTGGTCGATGTCGAGCATCGTCGCCTGCGCGCCCTCGAAGAGGACGGTGCCGTCGCGGTCGAGCGTGTCCCAGGTGATGCGGCTCGTGTCGGCGATGTACTGCTCGAGCCGGTGGCCGTAGGTGACGTACTCCTCGGTCATCGACTGCAGGTCGAGCTCGGGCGACTTGGCGAACGGGCGCAGGCTCAGCCGCTTGGGCTCGAGCGCGGCGGCGATCTTCTTCTTGAGGATCTTCTCGTCGAGCATGTCCTGGACGCGGATGCCCAGGCGCGAGGCCTTGTCGGCGTAGCACGGGCCGATCCCGCGGCGCGTGGTCCCGATCTGCAGCTTGCCCAGCCGGGCCTCGCCGGCGTGGTCGAGCAGCAGGTGGTAGGGCATGATCAGGTGCGCGTTGGCGCTCACCCGCAGCCCGCTCAGGTCCACGCTGCGGGCGCGCAGCCCGTCGAGCTCGTCGGTGAGGACCTTGGGGTCGATGACCACGCCGTTGCCGATCGCGCAGAGCTTGCCCGGATAGAGGATTCCGCTCGGGATGAGGTGGAACTTCCACTCCACGCCGTCGCGGACGATCGTGTGGCCGGCGTTGTTGCCGCCCTGGAAGCGGATGACGAGGTCCGCGTTCTCGGCGAGGAGGTCGACGACCTTCCCCTTGCCCTCGTCGCCCCACTGGGCGCCGACGATCACGATTCCCGGCATCAGTGGCTCCGTCCGTGCGCGATCACGACGAGCGAGTCTAGTGGCCGCCCCCGCAATTACGGTGCGTCTCCGGCGGCGTCCGGACGCGCCTGACAGCCGCCGCTGCCCGTCCCCGTAACCCCGCTACGCAGCCGGGCAGCGGCGACCGTCAGCCACGCCCGGCCACTCGCCGGAGCCGGACCGTACTTCCGGGGACGACCACTAGTTCGGGAGGCCCGCCGGCCAGGGGGCCTGCTCGCCGTAGCGCAGGGGGCGGTCCTCCGTGGCCTCGACGCGGTACTCGACCCGCCGGTCCTTGCCGTGCAGCGGGAGGGGATCGCCGCACATCTCCACGAGCCGCGAGACCGTCCGCTCCCCGATCTGCTCCTCGAGCGGCTTGTGCTCGAGGTTGGTGGTGAGCATGACCGCACGGCCGTCCTCGTAGCGCGCGTTGACGATCGAGTAGAGCTGCTCGAGGACCCAGGGACTCGTCTTCTCCGCCCCGACGTCGTCGACGTGGAGCAGCTCGACGGCGGTCAACCGGTCGATCAGCTCGCTCAGGGACGCCTCTGACCCCTCGTTGAAGGACTCGCGCAGCAGCCCGAGCAGCCGGGGGAGCGAGTAGATCGCCACCGAGTGGCCGCCGCGCAGCGCCGCGGCGGAGACGAGCATCGCCAGCGTCGTCTTGCCCGTCCCCACGTCGCCCTGGAACCAGAGCCCGCGCCCGCGCGAGAGCTGGTCGGGCAGCGTGTCGACGTACCGGCGGACCTCGTCGACGACGTGGCGGTCGATCTGCGTCACCGGCGGGCGGTCGAAGGAGACGCCGCGGTAGCGCGACGGGATCACGGCGGCCAGCTGGCGGGCCTTGCGCTTGGCGATCCGGCGCGGGCGGCACGAGCAGTCGCGCGCGCTGCGCGTCCGCTCGTCGAAGACGAAGCCGGAGCCGTCGCAGCGGTGGTCGGGGCAGGTGGTCATGGGCCGCTCGGACGCTAGAGGTCGTACCGGTCGGGTCCGACGTAGGTCATGAAGCGCGGGTACTCCTTCTGGAAGGTCAGCTCCACGTTGGCCAGCCCGCCGTTGCGGTGCTTGGCGACGATCAGGTCGGCGATCCCCTCGCGCTCGGACTCCGCGTCGTAGTACTCGTCGCGGTAGACGAACATGACCAGGTCGGCGTCCTGCTCTATCGATCCACTTTCGCGTAGATCGGACAGCATCGGGCGCTTGTCGTGGCGCTGCTCAACCCCGCGGTTGAGCTGGGACAGCGCGACCACGGGCACGTCGAGCTCCCGGGCGAGCGTCTTGAGCCCGCGGGAGATCTGGCCCACCTGCTCGACGCGGTTGTCCGTCGCCCCGTCGCCGCGCATGAGCTGGAGGTAGTCGATGAGGATCAGCCCGAGCCCGTCGGCCTGCTGCTGGGCGAGCCGGCGCGCCTTGGCCCGCACGTCGAGGACGGAGAGCTCGGAGGAGTCGTCGATGAACAGCGGCGAGCCCGCCAGCCGGTTCGAGGCGGCGAGGATCTTCGGCCACTGGCTCTCGCGGATCCTGCCCTTGCGCAGGTCGTCGCCCTTCGTGCTCGACTGGGAGGCGATGAAGCGCTGCGCGAGCTCAGACTCCGACATCTCGAGCGAGAACAGCGCGACCGCCCGTCCCGTCTCGAGCGCGGCGTGCTCGGCGAAGTTCGCCATCAGCGCGCTGTTGTGGACGATGATGTCGTCCGCGACGAAGTTGTGGCATCCGGCGACGGTGAGGTCGTAGGTCTCCTCGTCGCCGACGAGCTCGATCTTCGCCACCTCGTCCCAGTGCACGTCCGAGGCGGACAGGCGTGCCAGCTCGTCGCTGCCGGTGGCTACGGCGAGCTCGGTGAGGAGGGGGCGGGAGAGCCCGCGCTGCCCGACGTGCCAGTTGTGCGACCGCGGGCGTCCGGTCCGCTCGCTGATCTCCGCCCAACGCCGGCTGCCCTTGGCGGCGAGCACCCGCGGCCACACCTCAACGGGCAGGGTGTCGACGCAGACCTTCGGGGACCGCGCCGCTCCGAAGGACGCCACCGCGGCGAGCTTTGCCGACTTGCCGACGATCGGCACCGTCTGGACGAACGCGTCGAGCCCCTCTCGGCTCGTGATCCGCACTTCGCGCGCCATCGTGTCGGTGCCCTCGTACACCGCGCGTGGGAGGGTGCGGACGGCGGCGACGATGCCCAGCCGCAGCAGCAGATGCTGGACGTCTCGCGCCAGTCGCTCGCTGATGGTCGAGTAGCCGATCTGGCAGAAGCGAGCCGAAGCGTACGCATGGCCGTCGCAGGCATAGAGCACGGAGAGGAACCGGGCGATCTGCTGCGCGCTCAGGCCGAAGATGGCGTCTGGGACGAACTTGTCGCCGCTCCGCCGGCCCCACAGATCATGGTCCTTGCAGAGCTCCGTCAGCGGGTTCACGCGTGACCCCCGACCCGCGCTGATCGTCGCCGTCCCGTTGCCTCCGGGCAAGGCGTTGACGCGGAGGCCCAGACCGGCGGCGGCCCGCTCCACTTCGGGAAGTACCGGTGAACCAGCTCCGAAGCAGAAGCGCGGCGTCTTCTGCGTCAGGTTGCCGTCGGCGATCAGCGCCGCCAGGAGGACGAGCTCGTGGTCGGGCATCGAACGAGTGGTGGTAGGGACCGGAAGGCGGCGAGGCACGGCGATGCGGCTGCCCCGACCGAGGCTGTCCAGACGGGCCCAGCCGTCGAGCGTGAGCAGTGGATGGTTGGCGGTTGCGCTGATGGAGCGACCGAGCCGTGTCGTCAGCCGGTACACGGGCTGCGCGCCGCTGCGCATCGCGTCGGTCACGGCACTCGGGCGCAACTCCATCCGGTTGTCGAGCGCGGTGACCGTCGCGTGCTCGCCTGCCTCGAACGCGGCGACCACCTCGTCGATCCGCCGGCGCGCTCCGCTGACGGGGTCGTGGACGAGTGCCGAACCGGCCAGGCACTTCCCCATACTCGGTCTCGCCGCCAGGATGATCAGGTTGCCCGACTGGAAGCCGCCCGTGACCTCGTCGAGGGCCGCGAAGCCCGACGGCGTTCCCGTCATGCTCGTGCCCTCGCGGGAGAGGGTCTCGAGCTTCGAGAGCTCGGCGCTCAGGACGTCGTGGATCGACTGGAAGTCCTTGCGGCGGTCGTCGTGGGCGACCTCGAGGATCGCGCGCTCGGCGAGGTCCACGAGCTCGCGCGGCGGCGCCTCGTGGGAGTGGACGCGCTGCTGGATCTCGAACGACGCGTGCAGCAGCCGCCGGAGCATCGCGTTGTCGCGGACGATCTTCGCGTACTGGCGGACGTTGCCGACGCTCGGCACCGCGGCGGAGAGCAGGTCGATGGCGGCGCGCCCGCCGACCGACTCGAGCTCCCCCGCCTGCTTGAGGTGCTCGACCAGGGTCAGCGCATCGACCGGCTCGCCGATCGAGTGCAGGTCGAGCATCGCCTGGTAGATCGTCCCGTGGCCCGGGCGGTAGAAGTCGTCGGGCTGGAGCTTCTCGTCGATGATCAGCGCTGGCAGCGTCGTGTCCGAGAGCAGGACGGCGCCGAGGACGGACTGCTCGGCCTCGAGGTTCTGCGGCGGGGAGACGCCGGCGGCGCCGTTGCCGTTCGTCGTGGAGGGTCGGTCGGAGGTGGCCATGGACGGCGGCCGAGTCTAGGTCGGGCTCCGGTCCCCGCGGACGAACGAGGCTGCAAAGACCGTAAGGATTCTCGAAGTCGTGACGAAGGAGGGTCCGGATGACGCAGTTCACGTTCCGCACGCCGACCGCCCGCGACGCCGACGCGATCGCCGAGACCGTGGCCGAGGGTCTGGCCGGCTATCGCGTGTTCACCCGCGCCGGATGGGAGCCGCCGTCACCCGACGTCCCGACCGCCCGGCTCGAGGAGCCCTCCCGGTGGTCCCTGCTGGCCGAGGCCGCCGGCGAGCCGGCGGGACACGTCGCCTTCATGCCCGCCGCCCGGCAC
>CALMNS010000016.1 GCA_937871635.1 uncultured Solirubrobacter sp. | reverse complement strand
CGGCCAGGAAGAGCAGCGGCCAAAGGTTGCCGATTCGCTCCAGTGTTTCCTGTTTGGCGATGTAGGTGAGGCCGATCAGATAGCATAACGAAACCGCGGCGGCCTGCGCCGCGCGGAGGTCGACCTCGTCGGCCGCCACCATCGTGCTGCCGGCCGGGGTCAGGCCGAGGCACTCGAGCGCGAGGGCCATCGTGTTGGCGGTGAAGTTGCCCGCGCAGGTGCCGTGGCCCGGGCAGGCCGCGCGCTCGACGGCGTCGAGGTCCTCGCGCGAGAGCTTGCCCTGCCGCCTGGCGCCCACCGCCTCCCACACCTCCTGGACGGTGGCGACCTCCCCGCGCCACCGGCCGGCTCGCATCGGACCGCTGTAGAGCACGGTCGCGGGCTTGTCCAGGCGCGCGAGCGCCATCAGCGCGGCGGGGACCGTCTTGTCGCAGCCGACGATGCAGACGAGCGCGTCGAAGTCGTGGGCGATGTCCATGAGCTCGATCGAGTCGGCGATCACCTCGCGCGAGACGAGCGACGCGCGCATGCCCGGCGTGGCCTGCGACTGGTTGTCGGAGACCGCGATCGTGTTGAACGCGAGCGGCACGCCGCCGGCGGCCGCGACGCCTCGCTCCACGGCGGCGCTGAGGTCGCGATGGTTGAGGTTGCACGGCATGGTCCCCGTCCACGTCGAGGCGATCCCGACGATGGGGTTCTCCAGCCGCTCGGGGTCGATGCCCATCGCCCGGAAGTGCGACCGCGCGCCGGCCCGCTCGTCGCCGTGAGCGAGGTCCGCGCGCGCCCTGCGCCGGGCGGCGCTGAGGTCGGGCGCCGTCACCGGCGGGACCCTACCCGGCGACCGAGGCCGCGGGGGGACCGGCGCTCGCGTCGGCCGCAGGGATACCGTTCGGTCCTCGGGCGGCGTGCCGGCCCCCGGTTGAGGAGCGACAAGGGAGAGCGTCATGACGGCGGAGGCCAACCACGACGGCGACAGCGGCGGCGGGGGTGGCGCGCGGCGCTTCCTCATCACGGGCGCCCTCGGGGCGATCGGCGTGTGGACGATGCGCAGCCTGCTCGACCGCGATCACGACGTCGTGGCGCTCGACCTCGGCGGCGCCCGGCACCGCTTGGCGCTCGCCCTCGACGACGACCAGCAGACGAGGGTCACCCACGTGCAGGGGGACATCACCGACCTGGCCGGCCTCGAGCGCGTCCTCGACGCGCACGCGATCACCGACGTCATCCACCTCGCCGCCCTGCAGGTCCCGTTCGTGCGCGAGGACCCGGTCCTCGGCGCCCAGGTCAACGTGGTCGGGACCGCGAACGTCCTCGAGGCGGTCCGGCGCCGCGCCGGGGGCATGGGTCCGCTCGTGTACGCCTCGTCGGTCGCGGTCTACGGCCCGGCCGGGACGCTCGCCGCCGCCGACGCCCCCGGGACGCTCTACGGCGTCTACAAGCGCGCCAACGAGGGCGCCGCGGCGCGCTACTTCGCCGACTACGGGGTGTCGTCGATCGGGCTGCGGCCGCACACGGTGTTCGGCCCGGGGCGCGACCAGGGGGTCACCAGCGCCCCGACGATCGCCATGGTCGCCGCCGCCGCGCGCCGGCCGTTCCACATCCCGTTCGGCGGTCGCGTCCAGCTCCAGCACACGGCCGACGCCGGCGAGGCCTTCGCCCGCACGGCGCTCCTGGACTACGAGGGGGCGTCGGTCCACGACCTCGACGGGCCCGTCGTCGCCGTCGACGACCTCGCCGCGATGATCGAGCGCGCGGCGCCGGGTGCGCGCGTCACCGTCGGCGACGCCGTGCTGCCGCTGGTCGAGTCCGTGGACGGCACGAGCTTCGTCGAGCTGCTCGGCGGGTCCGTGATGGGGCCGGCCGAGGCGCGCGTCGCCGAGTCCGTGCGCCGCTTCGAGGACCTCGTCCGTCGCGGCCTGGTCCAACCGCCGGCGGTTGCGACAGAGGCCGCCGCGGACTGATGCAGGCGCTCCTCACCACGCCGGGCCGCGCCGGCACGGTCCGGGTCGCACCGACCCAGGAGCCGGCGGGTCCCGGCGGCGCCATCCGCCTGCGGACCCTCGAGGTCGGGGTGTGCGGCACCGACCGCGAGATCGCCGAGGGGGCGTTCGGGGCCCCGCCCGACGGCGAGGAGGACCTCATCCTCGGGCACGAGTTCCTAGGGGAGGTCATGGACGGCGGCGGCGGCTTCTCCGCCGGCGACCTGGTCACCGCG
>CALMNS010000015.1 GCA_937871635.1 uncultured Solirubrobacter sp. | reverse complement strand
GTCCTCACCCGGCCGCAGGAGCGCGCCCGGCGCGGAGCGGCGGCCATGGAGGTCGCCCGGGCGCGCTACGGCTGGCCCGCACTGGCCGCCGAAGTGGCGCGCGTGTACGACGAGGTGCGCGTGCCCGCGGTGATCTGAGGGCGAAGCCGCTTCAGTCGGACCCGGGGCGATTCCGCGGGCTCGCGCCCCGGAAAGGCTCGACTTCGAGGGAGGTCGTGCCGGGGGCCGGCATCGCGAGCAGGTCCTCGTTGCGGGCACGGAACAGCTCGAGGAGTCGGAACGCGAGCAGCAGCTCGAACTTCGCTTCGGCTCCGGTGAGCGGCGACGGAAGGAGCTCGGCCAGTCGGCCGAGGCGGTACTTGACGGTGCTGCGGTGCACGTGGCAGCGGCGCGCGACGGACGGGTGGTGCCCGTCGCACTCGAGGTAGGCACGCAGGGTCTCGAGCAGGCTCGTTCCCATCCTGCGGTCATAGTCGGCGACCCGGCCGAGCCGCTCCCGTACCAGCGAGCGGCTCTGGTCCGGCTCGCCGGCGTCGAGCATGAACCGCAGAGCCCCCAGGCCCTCGTGCTCGACCACCGCCGGGCGCGCCGGACTCCGACGCGCGAAGGCGACGCAGGCTTGTGCCTCGCGAAGCGCGGCGGCGAAGTCGTGCCCGCGCGAGCTGACGCCCATGAGCGCGCGGGCGCCCGCGAGCTCCCGCTCGACCGACGCCACCAGGTCGCTCCCCGGGGTACCGATCGTGGCGATCAGCAGGTGCGCCGGCCGGGAGGCGACCAGCACCGTCCCGCCGCGACGGGGTCGGCGCGCGTGCGCCTCGAGCCGGCCGAGGACCTCCGGCTCGGCCTCGACGACCAGCATCTGAGCAGGAGCGTCCAGGTCGAGACCGACCCGGTGCGCCCGCGCGAGCAGCGCGTCGTCGGGCGGTGTGGACGAGGCGAGGAGATCCTCGAGCAGCTCGCCGCGGAGCCGCCACTCCGCCTCGTGGGCGGCCTCGTGCTTCATCAGCTCGAGGGTGAGGACGGTTGCGCCGTGGGTCAGCGCGTTCGTCTCGAGCTCACGCAGCGGATCGACGCCGTAGACCGAGATGTGTCCGACCTGCCGTCCGTGCAAGGCGATCGGGACGATCGTGGCCAGCACCGCGCATGCCTCGTCGGACGGCGGCGTGCCGTCGGCCGCGACGGCCGCGACGAACGGCGGGACCCGGTTCTGCTCGAGACGCAGAACGCGTCCGGTGAGTCCGGCGAGCGTGCGCAGGACTCCCTCGACCCCGAGGTCGGAGACGGCCGCCTCGCCGAGGCGGTGGTGGATCTCGAACGTCTCCTCGAGGAGCCTCATCTTGGCGAGCTGCTCGTGGTAGAGGCGACGGTTCTCCAGCGCGATCGACGCCTGGGCGGCCAGGGTGGACAGCAGCGAGGCATGCGACGAGGAGAACCGGGTGCTGCGGCGGTTGGCGACGTACAGCGCGCCGACCATGTGCGCGCCGCGCGACATCGGCGCGCACATCACCGAGGTCACGCCCTCGCGCGCCATGACGTCGCGCACGAACGGCTCCGTGTCGTGCTCGTAGGACGGGTAGTCGGTGATGACCAGCGTCCGGCGGAGATCGAGCACCGTCCCGCCGAGTCCCTGGCCGAACGGAACCTTCATCCGGTCGAAGTCGGGCTGGAGCGTCCCATGGCTCACGTGCACGCGGACCTCGGCGGAGTCGTGCTCGAAGCGGGCGATCCAGGCGACGTCCGTGTGCAGGAGCGCCGAGGCGCGCTCTACGACAAGGGCGAGCACGCGGTCGAGGTCGACCTCGTCGGCAGAGAGCGCGGCCCCGATCGCGACGAGCTCCTCGAAGGCCGCGTCCGTCGGCACCTCCGGGGCCGGCACCGAGTGGGGCCGGTCCCCGTCGACGGCGAGCGGGCTGGCCAGCGCCTCGAAGCTCATCAGGGCAATCCTGTCTTGTCCCGGCGGGACAAGCAACCTCCTTCGGATCTGCCCCGCTCGTCGTA
This sequence comes from uncultured Solirubrobacter sp., assembly GCA_937871635.1. Taxonomy (GTDB): domain Bacteria; phylum Actinomycetota; class Thermoleophilia; order Solirubrobacterales; family Solirubrobacteraceae; genus JACCYI01. The sequence continues at coordinate 5,868 of CALMNS010000015.1, read as the reverse complement.
GCCGTCACACCCGGCGCGGACGTAGCGTCCCGACCCGTGATGCGGGTCCGTCCCGGACCGCGCCCGGCGGAGGAGGAGAACGCGATGAGGCTCGTCACGTACGAGGTAGCGGCACCGCTGGGTCCAGTGCGGCGTATCGGCGCCCTGCTCGGCGACCACGCGGTCGTCGACCTGCCACTGGCGCGCGAGGCGCTCCTGGCGTCCGCCGGCCGCGCGGCGGCACGGACGGTCGCGGCGTGCGAGACGCCGCCCGAGATGCTCGAGCTGCTCCGGCTCGGTGAGCCCGCGATCGAGGCGGCACGCGAGGCGGTGGCGTTCGTGGAGGAGGACGGCACCGAGGCGATCGGCGGGGCGCGGGTGCGCCTCGAGCTCGGCGACGTGCGGCTGCGCGCACCACTGCCGCGGCCGAACAGCCTGCGGGACTTCATGGTGGTCGAGGAGCACGTCCGTGGATCGCTGAAGGCGGAGATCCCCGAGGAGTGGTTCAACCTGCCCGTCCACTACAAGGGCAACGTCGACGAGATCTACGGCCCGGACGACCTCGTCCCGTGGCCGGGCTACACCGACAAGCTCGACTACGAGCTCGAGATCTGCGCGGTGGTCGGCGAGCCCGGGCGGCGGATCGATCCCGACCGGGCGTCGAGGCACATCGTCGGCTACACGCTCTACAACGACTGGAGCGCCCGCGACATCCAGTTCCGCGAGATGAGCGTCGGGATCGGGCCGGCGTTCGGCAAGGACTTCGCGAGCTCGATCGGGCCGTGCATCGCCACGCCCGACGAGTTCGATCGTGACCGGGCGCGGCTCGAGGCGCGGGTCGACGGCGAGGTGTGGTCGAGCGGCGTGCTCGGGGCGATGCGCTTCTCCTTCGAGGAGATCATCGCGTGGGTCACGCAGGAGCAGACCATCCGGCCGGGCGACCTCCTCGGGTCGGGCACCGTCGGCGGCGGCTGCGGGCTCGAGCTCGACCGGTGGATCACCCAGGGCTGCACCGTGGAGCTCTCGGCGGAGGGTATCGGCGTGCTGCGCAACGAGGTCGGGCGCAAGGGCGAGGGGCCCGGACGACCCCTCGAGGCCGCCGGACGAGAGGAGACCGACCATGACTGAGCTGCGCTTCGTGGACCTCAGCGTCCCGATCCAGAACCCGGTGGAGGGCGAGCTGTCCGAGGGCCTCGGCGCCCTGCTCGCCGCGAGCGTCCGCTACGAGGACCACCAGCAGTCGCTGCCGACGGTCACCAAGATCCTCGGCTGCGAGGTGTCCGACCTCCCGGAGGGCCAGGGGTGGGCCAACGAGCAGGTCACGCTCGCGACGCACGCCGGCACGCATATGGACGCGCCGTGGCACTACTTCCCGACCTCCGGTGGCGAGCCGGCCAAGACGATCGATCAGGTGCCCCTCGAGGAGTGCTTCGGCGAGGGGGTCGTCCTCGACCTGCGCGGCCACGAGCCGGGCGCGCGCGTCGGCACCGACGCCGTCCAGGAGGCGGTGCGGGGATTGGGAGCCGACCTGTCGCCCGGCGACATCGTCCTGCTGCGCTTCGGCTACGACGAGGGCTTCGGCACGGCCGCCTACTGGAACGCGTACCCCGGCCTCACCGGCGACGCGACCCGCTGGATCTGCGACCAGGGCGTGAAGGTCATCGGCACCGACGCCGTCGGCTTCGACCGTGACTTCTCCTCCCAGGCGGCCGACTTCGCGGCCGACCATGACGCCTCAAAGCTCTGGGAGGCCCACCGCGTCGGCATGACGCACGAGTACTTCCAGATCGAGAAGCTGGCCAACCTGGGTGCGCTGCCGAGCCGCGGCTTCAAGGTGGCGTGCTTCCCGGTGAAGATCACCGGCGCGAGCGCGGGGTGGGTGCGTCCCGTGGCGATCCTGGGCCTCTGAGGGACCGGGTGACGCGCTCCACGGTGATCTCCGGCCGCACGGTCCACGGCGTGCTGGCGGAGGGGGCCGACCGTCATCCCGACCGGGCCCTGCTCGTCTACGAGGACGCCGAGGGGATCGTGTCGACCTCCTCCTGGTCGCAGGTCCGTGACCGGGCGCGCGCGCTCGCCGCGCACCTCCGCGCGGCCGGCGTCGAGCCCGGCCACCGGATCCACGTGCACCTCGACAACCGGCCGGAGTTCCTCTTCACCTGGTTCGCCGCCGCGGAGCTCGGCGCGGCGATCGTCCCGACCAACACGGGGTCGAGCCCGGACGAGATCGCCTACGTCCTCGGCCACTGCGGAGCCCGGGTCACGGTGACCGAGGGCGACGGCCGGTGGGCGGCGGAGTCCGCCCGTCGCAAGGCGGGCAGCCGGGGGCCGCTGCTGGTCTGCGAGAGCGACCGCCTCTCAGAGCTGCCGTCCGCGACCGACGGCCCCGCCATCCATCGCCCCGGAGCCGAGCTCGGGATCCTCTACACCTCGGGCACCACGTCGCGACCGAAGGGCGTGGTGGTCACCCACGCCAACTATCTGTACGCGGGCGAGGTCGTCGCCCGGAACCTGCGGCTCACGGCGGAGGACCGGGTGCTCACCGTCCTGCCCCTGTTCCACGCCAACGCGCAGTACTACACCTCGATGGGCACGCTCGTCGCGGGTGGGACGCTCGTGCTGGCCCGGCGCTTCAGCGCCACCCGCTTCGTCGATCAGGCGGTCCGTCACCGGGCGACGGTCGCCAGCCTCTTCGCCGCGCCGATCCGCATGGTGCTCAGCAAGCCGTCGCAGCCCAGCTGGCGCCAGCACCGGCTGCGCTGCGTCCTCTTCGCCCAGAACCTGACCGCGGAGCAGCTCGAGCAGTGGGACGAGCGGGTCGGAGCCCCCCTCGTGCAGCTCTACGGGATGACGGAGACGATCGGGCCGCCGCTGATGAACCCGGTGGACGGGTCGGCCCGTCCGGACGCGCTCGGCCGCGTGAGCCTCGGCTACTCCTGCCGGGTGGTCCGCGACGACGGCACGCCGGCCGGCGTGGACGAGCCCGGGCAGCTGCTCGTCGCCGGCGAGCCGGGGGTCGAGGTCATGCGCGGGTACCTCGACGACCCTGCCGCCTCCGGCGCCGTCCTCCGCGACGGCTGGCTGCACACGGGCGACGTGGTCCGCGCGGACGGCGACGGGTTCTTCTCCTTCGTCGATCGGGCGAAGGACATGATCAAGCGCAGCGGCGAGAACGTCGCCGCCAGCGAGGTCGAGTCGGTGCTCGAGGCGCACCCGCAGGTGGCCGAGGCGGCGGTCGTCGGCGTCCCCGACCCGGTGCGCGACGAGGAGATCGTCGCCTACGTCGTCAGCGCGGACGGCGGGTTCGACCTCGACTCGCTGCGCGACTGGTGCGCGGAGCACCTGGCCCGCTTCCGGATCCCCGGCCGCTTCATCGCGGTCGAGGAGCTGCCGCGCACCGCGGTCGGCAAGGTGCGCAAGGGCGCGCTGCGCGCCCGCGCCCAGGGGGACGTGTCGCATGTCGGCTGAGTCGGCCGCCATCCTGTCGGTCGATCGCGTGTCGATCGAGTTCGCGGGCGTCCGCGCCCTCGACGACGTGGGCTTCGACGTGCCGGCCGAGGGCGTGACCGCCGTCATCGGCCCGAATGGCGCCGGCAAGACGACCCTCTTCAACTGCGTCACCGGCCTGTACCGCCCGCGCGGATCCATCCGCCTCGCGGGCGAGGAGCTCCTCGGCCGGCCGCCACAGGCGTGCTCGAGGCTCGGGGTCGCCCGCACCTTCCAGACCCCGGCGCTCGTGCCCGAGCTCTCCGTGCTGGAGAACGTCATGCTCGGCGCGCACGGCCGCACGAGCGGCGGCGTGCTGGCGGCGATGCTCCGCTCGCCGGCCACGCGAGCCGGCGAGCGACGACTGGCCGGCGAGGCGCACCTCCTTCTCGAGCGGCTGGTGCCCGAGATCTCCGGGCACACGCCGGTCGTCGGGCTCCCGCACCGCGAGCGGCGACTCGTCGAGATCTGCCGGGCGCTGCTGAGCCGGCCGCGACTGCTCCTGCTCGACGAGCCGGCCGCCGGCTCGACGGGCGGCGAGGCCCGCGAGATGGTCGACGGCGTCGTCGAGGCGTCCCGCGAGATGGACGCGACCGTCGTCCTGGTCGAGCACAACGTCCCGCTCGTGCTCGCCGTCGCCCGCCACGTCGTCGTCCTCGACCATGGGCGTCTGCTGGCGCAGGGGCCGCCCGACGTGGTCCGTCGCGACGAGCGGGTCATCGACGCCTACCTCGGGGCGCTGGCATGAGCGCCGCCCTGCTGGCCGTCGACGGGCTCGAGGCGTTCTACGAGGGCGCGCCCGCGCTGCACGGCGTCGACCTCGAGGTCGGCCCGGGTGAGGTGGTCGCGGTCCTCGGCGCCAACGGGGCGGGCAAGACGACCCTGCTGCGTGCCATCTCGCGCGTCGTGCGGACGCGGGGCCGCCTCGCCTTCGACGGCCACGACATGAGCCGCCTGGGCACCGACGCCGTCGCCCGGCTCGGCGTCGGGCACGTGCCGGAGGGCCGCGGCACCTTCACGGACCTGACCGTGGACGAGAACCTCCGCCTCGGCGCCATGGGCGCCCCGCGCGGGGAGGACGGCGCCGCACCGGAGAGCTCGGTGCTCGATCTGTTCCCGGTGCTCGACGAGATGCGCCACCGTCAGGCGGGGGCGCTGTCGGGCGGCCAGCAGCAGATGCTTGCCATCGCCCGGGCCCTGCTCGCCCGGCCGCGGCTGCTGCTGCTCGACGAGCCGTCCCTCGGGCTCGCCCCCAAGCTGGTCGAGGAGATCTTCGCCCGGCTGCACGAGCTCAAGCGCTCGTGGGGGCTCTCCATCCTCATCGCCGAGCAGAACGTGGCGCGGTCGCTCGAGCTGGCGGACCGCGGCTACGTGTTCGAGACGGGACGGGTGACCGTCGCCGGTCCGGCGTCCGACCTGCGAGACGACCCGGCGGTCCGTCGGGCCTACCTGGGCGAGTGACCGCATGACCGACCTCCTGCAGCAGCTGATCGCCGGCCTGAGCATCGGGCTCGTCTACGCGGGTATCGCGCTGGCCCTGACCGTCGTCTACCAGGGGACGGGCGTCCTGAACTTCGCCCAGGCCGAGATGGCCGGCCTGTCGGCCTTCGCCGCGTGGGCGCTGACGAGCACCGGGCTGAGCTTCTGGCTGGCGCTTCCGGTCGTGATCGCCGGCTCCTTCGTCCTCGGCTTCGCCGTCGAGCGCGTCTTCATCCGTCCCGTCGAGGACGCGCCGGAGCTCTCGCTGCTCCTGGTCACGCTCGCCCTCTTCGTGGCCTGCAACGCCACGGTGGGTGCCGTCTGGGGCTATCAGCCGAAGACCTTCGAGTCCCCGTTCGGGCGCACGGCGTGGGATGCCGGCGGCGTCCTCATCACCGCCCAGCAGGTCGGCATGGCGGCGGTCCTCGGCCTGCTGCTGGTGATCGTCGGCCTGATCTTCCAGCGGACGGACCTCGGGCTGCGCATGCGTGCCGCCGCCCAGAACCCGGACTCGAGCCGCCTGCTCGGCGTCCGCGTGGGCATGACGCTGGCGCTCGGGTGGGGGGTGGCGGCGGCGGTCGGCGGCGTCGCCGGTGTGATGGCCGCCCCCACCCTCGGGCTGTCGCCGGACATCATGACCCCGGCGCTGCTGCTCGCGTTCGCGGCCGCCGCGCTCGGCGGCTTCGGCAGCCGAGCCGGTGCGGTGATCGGCGGGCTGCTCATCGGCGTGCTCTCCGTGCTGGCCGGCGCCTACGTCCCCGGGCTGGGCGGCGACCTGAACATCGTCGTCCCCTTCGCGGTGATCGTCATCGTCCTCCTCATCCGCCCGGCCGGTCTGCTCGGCACGGCTTCGAGCGTGCGGGCATGACGCGCGCGCCCGTCACCGAGCCCGTCGGCGGCTCGGTGAGCCGGACGGCCCCGGAC
>CALMNS010000014.1 GCA_937871635.1 uncultured Solirubrobacter sp. | reverse complement strand
CGGTGACCGTCATCGGGCCCAGCCGCAGCGGCCGCGGGAGCCCCAGCCTCGCGACGGCCGGCTCGATCGCCACCACGCGGTCGCTCATGGCCCGTCCGGACGCCGCAGGCCGACGCCGAAGTCGGCCAGGAAGCCGCCGTCGACGTAGAGCACCTGCCCGGTGACGTAGCCGGACGAAGGCGAGGCCAGGAACTCGACGGCGTCGGCGATGTCCTCGGGGCTCCCGAAGCGGCTCATCGGGATCCGCGCGAGGATCTCGTCCCCGTCGAGCTCGCCGCTGGCGAGCCCGGACTCCAGCAGCCCGGTGGCGACGTACCCGGGCCCGATCGCGTTGACCCGCACCCCCCGCGTCGCCCACTCGACCGCGGCCGACCGGGTGAGGCCGACGACCGCCGCCTTGGCGGTCGTGTACGCGGCGCGTCCCTCCTGCCCGCGGTCCGCCGCGATCGAGGCGACGTTGACGATCGTCCCGCTGCCGCGGGCGAGCATGGACCGGCCCGCCGCCTGAAGGCAGAGGAAGACGCCATGGACGTCGACGTCGATCACCTCGCGCCAGTCCTCCCAGCGGAAGCGCTCGATCGGCGAGCGCCGGGTGATCCCGGCGTTGTTGACCAGCAGGTCGATGCCAGCGTGATCGGCGGCGATCGCGTCGAACGTCGCGGGGACGGCGATCGGGTCGCGCACGTCCAGCGAGCGCAGCTCGAGTCCGGGCTCGTCCGCCGCCTCGCCGGGTTGGACGTCGGCGACGACCACCGTCCAGCCGCTGTCGCGCAACCGCCGCGCCACGGTCAAGCCGATCCCCCGACCCCCTCCGGTGACGACGGCGCAGCGCTTGTCCGTGCTCACGTCGATGCCTCCAGCACTGGGTGACCGAGGGGGGCGAGCGCCGCTTCGGCGACCCGGTCGAGCGAGCCGGCGGCGGCGAGCGTCTGCCAGGCAGGGTACGCCTGCCGGTCGTAGCTCGAACGGGTCGGGAGATACATGAACCCGGGGCCGTTGGTGCAGTTGAGCACCGCGACGTGCGGGCCGTGACGGCGACGAAGCTCCTGCTGCAGCCACGAGTACGCCTCGCCCGGATGGGCGACGAGGGCGGCGCCACCGACGCGCCAGACCCACACCGGGTACTCCACGTCGCGCCCGTCCTCGCTCCCGGCCCGCAGGCCGCGCGCGCGGTCGCGACGCTCGGCGCTCGCCCGCCCGTCGAGCCCGCTCCACGTGGCGGCGAGCTCCGCTTCAGACGGGGATGGCTGCCGCTGCAGCGGCACGACGACGCGTTCGGCGGCAAGCGACGTGTCGGCGGCGGCGGGCCGCGGCGACCAGATCCCCAGCGCCGCGCCCGACTCGAGCAGGCCGTCGAACGCCAGCGTGGTCCCGGGCGGCGTCATCGTGCCGAGCGCGGCGAGCGTCGCGTGACCGACGCCGCGTCCGTGGCGCTCGGCGACGGCGACGTCGGACACGTACTGCTCGCGCGGCGCGAGCTCCCCCGACGCGCCCTGAAGGAACAGGCACGGCGCGCCCGTAGCGTCCTCGACCACCTCGCGGGTGGCGCCGACGTAGTCCGGCGAGAGGAGCCGATTGGCCGGCCCCAGCGTCGTCGGATGGCACGCGTAGTTCACGATCGTCGCCAGTGTCCGGGCATCGGCCAGGGCGGTGACGCGCCCCACCAGCAGCGTCCCGTCGACGGCCGGCGCGTCGGGCCGCCAGCCGACGACCATCCGGTCGTCGACCGTCAGGTCACGGTCGGCGGCGAGCCCGCTCCAGCCCACCCCCCACTCCAGCTGCGCGTCAACCCGCGTCTCGATCGCCGCGCGCGTCGCGGCGACCGCCGCGTCGGCGACCGTCGCCAGGTACCCGGTCAGGGCCTCGCGCTGGCGCTCGTCGGCGCCCTCGTATCCGAGCGTCGGGCCGGCGTGAGAGTGCACGAGGTGCAGCATCAGGCGAGCGGGATCGAGCGCAAGCGCGTCGAGCACCCGCCGGCGGACGCCGTGCTCGACGGCCGCCGAGCGCCACCAGGTCAGATCGGCGGAGATCAGCACCAGGGCGTCGTCCGTCCCCGCGCCGAGCACCAGCGCGGTGAGCGTCAGGGGCCGGTGCACGCCCGTCGCGTGCTCGTGTTCGGCGGCCCCCCAGCAACGGGCGCGCACCTCGAGCGGCGGCGTGACGTCGCGACGGGCGATCCCGATCGCCCCGCGGAACCGCGACTGGTCGCTCGGCGCGTGCGTCACGCCGCGGCGCCACCCGGCAGGGCAAGGGGAGCGCGGGCTCGCGCGGCCCGAGCGCGCTCGCGCGGCGGGTCGGCGATCGGCACCGCCGCGAGCAGCGCCTGCGTATACGCGTGCTGCGGCTGCGCGAAGATCGCGTGGCGGGGGCCGCTCTCCACGATCCGGCCGCGCTGCATGATCGCCACCTGCTGGCACATGTACCGCACCACGGCCAGGTCGTGGGAGATGAACAGGTAGGTCAGTCCGAAGTCGCGCTGCAGGTCCCGTAGCAGGTTGAGGATCTGCGCCCGGACCGAGACGTCGAGCGCCGACACCGCCTCGTCGAGCACCACGAACTTCGGCTGCACGGCGAGGGCGCGGGCGATCGCGACGCGCTGGGCCTGCCCGCCGGAGAGCTCGCGGGGGTGGCGGTCGGCCAGCGACAACCCGATACCGACACGGTCGAGCAGCTCGGCGACGCGCAGGCGTCGCGACGCCTTGTCGCCGATTCCGTGGGCAGCGAGCGGCGCGGCGATGATGTCACGGACGGCGTGGCGCCGGTTCAACGATCCGTGCGGGTCCTGCAGGACGACTTGGACGTCGCGCCGCAGCCGCCGCAGCTCGCCGCGCCCGAGTGTCGCCACGGTGGCGTCCCCGATCCGCACGCTCCCGCCGTCGGGGCGAAGCAGGCCGAGCAGGCACTTGCTCACCGTCGACTTGCCGGATCCCGACTCACCCGCGAGTCCGAACGTCTCCCCGGGCGCGATCCTCAACGACACGTCGTCGACCGCGCGCACCGTCGTGTGACGGTCCAGCGGGAACTGCTTGACGAGCCCATCGACGACGACGAGCGGCTCGCGGTCCGGCGGCGGCTCCACCGGAACCCGCTCCGTGCGGGGGCCGCCGGCGACGGTGGCCAGCGGGCGGTCCACCGGGGTCGCCATGTCACAGACGGACGCCAGGAGCGCGGCGGTGTACGGGTGCGCCGGCTCGGCGTAGACCCGGTCGATCGGCCCGCGCTCGAGGATCCGCCCGCCGTTCAGCACCAGCAGCTCGTCGCAGAACCCGGCGGCGACACCGAGGTCGTGCGTGATGAGCATCATCGCCAGCCCCCGCTCGGTGACGAGCCCGGCGAGCAGGTCCATGATGCGAGCCTGCGTCGTCACGTCGAGCGCGGTCGTCGGCTCGTCGGCGATCAGCAGACGGGGATCGCCGCTGATCGCGATCGCGAGCATGACGCGCTGGCGCATGCCACCGGAGAGCTCGTGCGAGTAGGACCGCAGGCGCCGGGCGGCTTCCGGAACGCCCACGTCGTCGAGCAGCTCGGCGGCGCGCCGCCGAGCGGCCTTCGGCGCCAGGGCGGAGTGCAGGCGCAGCGACTCGACGATCTGGGCCCCGACGGTCATCAGCGGGTTGAGCGCGGACATGGGGTCCTGGTAGATCATCGCGATCTCGCCGCCGCGCACGCGTCGCAGTGCCTTGGGCCGGAGGGCGAGCACGTCGGTCTCGTCGAGCACGATCGTGCCCCCGGCGACGTGCACGCCCGGGTCGAGCAGCCGCATGATCGCGAGCGCCGTCGTCGACTTCCCGGAGCCGGACTCGCCGACGATCCCGAGTCGACGCCCGGCGACCACGTCGAACGAGATCCCGTCGAGGATCGTCGCCGGGTCCCGTCGAGTCCCGGCGACCACCCGCAGGTCGCGCACCTCGAGCAGCGAGGTCACCGTACCCGCCCGCGGTCCGACCGGCCGCCCAACTGGTCGGCGATCACGTTGAGCGCCCCGACCGTGAGCAGGATCGCGAGCCCGGGGAAGAGGATGTACGGCGTCGACTGGTAGAGGAAGCCGTAGCCTTGCTGCAGCAGGGTGCCCCAGGACGCGTCCGGCGGCCGCACGCCGAGCCCGACGAAGCTCAATGAGGCCTCCAGCAGCATCGCGTTGGCGACGTTGATCGCGAACTGGACGGCGACCGGCCCGGCGGTGTTGGGCAGGAGCTCGCGGAGCACGAGCCGCCTCCGGCTGCAGCCGTAGGCGACGGCCGCGGTGAAGTAGTCGCGCGAGATCTCGGTCAAGGCGACGCTGCGCGCCATCCGCGCCGTCGTCGGGGCCACCAGCGCCCCGATGATGACCGCCAGACCGGCCGGCGACGGCCCGAGGGCGGACACGCAGACCAGCCCGAACAGGATCTGCGGCACCGCCATCACCGAGTCGGCGAAGCGCATGAGCAGCTCGTCGGGCCAGCCGCCGCGCAGCGCGGCCGCGAAGCCCCAGGCGGTGCCGATCACCAGCGCGACGAGCGCCGCGCCGGCGGCGATCCCGAGCGAGATCCGGCCACCGTGGACGACGCGGCTGAAGAGGTCACGACCGAGGTCGTCGGTACCGAATGGGTGCGAGCCGCCGATGGCCCCGAACGGCCGGGCGGCGTCCTGGGCGAGCGGGTCGTACCGGTCGATGACCGGCGCGAGCAGCGCCGAGAGGACGATCAGCGCCAGCACGGTCGCGGCAACCAGGAACGTCGTGCGACCACGGGCACCACCGGCGACGGCGTGGCCGACGCGAAGGGCGGTCCCCGGACCCGTCAGCGGCGTCGCCGGGCTAGCCATGACCGGCTCCGGCCGTCCGCGGATCGAGCGCCCGGGTGGCCAGGTCGACCAGGAGCGTGGTGAGCAGGAACAAGGCGCTGACGAGCAGCACCACACTCTGCAGCACCGAGTAGTCGCGCTTGAAGGCCGAGTCGACGGCCAGGGAGCCGAGGCCACCGAAGCCGTACACGTACTCGACGAGCACGACGCCGCCGAGCGTGTAGCCGACGATGAGCCCGAGCATGGTCAGCGCCGGGATCAGCGCGTTGCGCAGCGCGTGGCGGATCACCGTGCGGCGGCGGGAGACGCCCTTGCCCTCCGCCGTGCGCACGTAGAGCGCGCCGAGCTCCTCGATCAGCGCGCCCCGGAGGTAGCGGAGCACCAGCGGGGCGGCGATGATCGCCAGCGTCGTCGCCGGCAGCACGAGGTGCTCGAGGTTCTGACGGAGCGACTCGCCCGGCGGCACGTAGCCGCGGGCCGGCAGCCACCCGAGGCCGACGCTGAAGACGAGCAGCAGGAACAGGCCGGCGACGAACGGCGGGAAGGCCATCCCGACCGACGCGAGCAGCAACGTGAGGCGATCCACGACGCCCCCCGGCCGCTGGGCGGCGACCACCGCGGTCGGGACCGCCAGCAGCAGGGCGAGCAGGACCGAGACGGCCGTGAGCTCGAGGGTCGGCCCGATCCGCGCGGCGATCAGCGAGGTGACGGAGTACTGGCTGAAGTAGGAGCGCCCGAAGTCCCACTGCAGCACGCCGACGATCCAGTCGGCGTACTGCGAGAGCAGCGGGCGGTCGAGACCGGCGTCGATGCGCAACTCCCGCACCGCCGCGGGATCGACCCCGGGCGTCGCGCCGAGCCGGGTGATGACCGGATCGCCGGGCAGCGCCCGCAGCACCACGAAGACGACGATCGACGTGACGAACAGCATCGCGACGCTCACCGCCAGCCGCTGCGCCGCGTAGCGTGCCATCAATAGGTGCCCCCACCGCCGCCGGCGGCGGGCTTCTCGGTCAGCCCCGCGCGCTCCAGGTGAAGTTGACCGCCGCCCTCGACCCAGGCGCCGGCGACGGTCTTCCGGGTCGCGGTCGCGACCGTCGCCTGCAACGGGATGATCACGGGCACCTGATCGCTGATGAGCGCCTGGATCTGCTCCCAGATCGCGTCGCGGGCGGGGGCGCTGGCCGTGGCCTGGGCCTTGGCGAAGAGCCGCGTGAACTCCTTGGAGGTCCAGTTGCAGTTGCAGCGCGAGCTGAACAGGTAGTTCAGCGAGAACGCCGGCTCGGGCGAGACGGACTGGAAGTTCGGCACGATGAGACCGCCGAACCGCTTGCCCGGCGGGTAGAAGCGAGGCGCCCAGCTGCTGATCTCGTGGTTCTCGATCTTCAGGGCGATCCCGATCTTCTTCAGGCTGCCCTGCAGGATCTCACCCGTGGTGTTCCACTCGGGATACTGGCCGGCGACGCCCCACCAGGTGAGCTTGTCTCCCGCCTTCACGCCCGCCTTCGCGAACAGCGCCTTGGCCTTGTCGAGGTCGTAGGCGTACTTCGTCAGCCGGCCGCCGAACGCGGGGTTCTGCGGTGCCAGCGGCGTGTTCGTGTCCGACACGACACCCTGCTTGTAGTAGGCGGCGTTGAGGATCGCCTGGCGATCGGTCGCGTAGGCGAGCGCGCGCCGCGCGTCGAGCTTGTCGAACGGCGCCGATGTCGTGTCGAGATCCCAGTTGACGAACTGGCTGGGGATCTTCGGCCTGACGATGCTCAGCTGCGGGTCGCGCTCGATCTGCGGAACGTTGGCCTGCGGTACCGACCAGAGGACGTCGATGTCGGCGGACCGCAGGCTGGAGTAGGCCGAGGTGGCGTCCGGGGCCTTGACGACCTTGATCGCGTCCAGCGGAGCCGGCTCCCCGACGTGGCTCGGGTTTCGCTCGAGCGTGATGTGGTCGTCGGGCACGAACTCCTTGACCCGGAACGGCCCGGTCACCGGCGGCGCCTCGTTGATCGACTTCAACCGGGCGACGTCGATGATCTTGACGTTGGTGATCGCCGCGGGGAGCAGCGCGTTGGCGGTCTTCAACCGGATCCGGACGCGAGCGGCGCCATCCGCGCTGACGTCGGCGATCGAGGCCAGCTTGCTCGCCTCCTGGGTCGCGGTCTTCGGGTCGAGGTAGTAGCGGAACGCCGCGACGACCGAGGACGCGGTGAGCGGCTTGCCGTCGGAGTACCGGAGCCCGTCGCGCAGCTCGAACGTCCAGCGGCGATGGTCGCTCGACGACGACCACCGCGTGGCCAGGTCGGGGACCACACGTCCGTCCTCACCGATCTTCGACAGCCCGTTCCACAGCAGCGGGAACAGCGCCTCCTCCCAGGCGAACGTGTGGATCGCCGGGTTGAGCTGCGGGATCCCCTGGGCCGCGGCGACGGTCAGTGTGCCCCCGCGCACGGGCGCGGCCTTGCGGCCGCTCGCAGGACTCGTGGAGGCCGAATCCGAGGACGATCCGCCGTCCGACCCGCCACCGCAAGCCGTCAACAGGACGGTGACGACAAGGGTCAGGCAGGCGCTCGGTCGTGTCATTCCAAGACTCCCGTTCGGGTCGCTCAGCCCGGCTTTCCGGACCTCGTGACCGCACCCTAGCGCTATAGTATCTAGCAAGTCAAGGCGCTCGTGGAGTAGGCTGCCGAGCATGGCCACACGTGATCGCCCGGTGTCGCCGTTGCGTCGGCTCCCCGCGGGCAGCATGTCCGACCGCATCGCCGACCAGCTGCGGACCGCGATCCGCCAGGGAACCTACGCCCCGGGCGCACGACTGGTCGAACGGCGCTTGACCGCGGAGTTCGGCGTCAGTCACATCCCGGTCCGCGAGGCGCTCGAGCGCCTGATCCGCGAGGGTCTCGTCGAGCGGCTGCCGCGTCGCGGGTGCCGGGTGGCGACGCTGACCGCGAAGGAGCTCGACGACGTCTACCACCTGCGCGTCGTCCTCGAGCAGCACGTCGCCGAGCGCGCCCAGCAGCGCTGGACCAAGGGAGCGGAGCGGGAGCTGAGGCGGATCGTCGAGCACATGCGCGCCGCCGCCGGGCGCAACGACAACGGCGAGCTGAGCCGGCTTGACCTCGGGTACCACGAGCGCCTCTACGCGCTGGCCGACAGTCCCAACCTGCAGGACGTCGTGACGCAGTTGCGGGCTCGCATCGACGGCTTCCTGCGGGCCGCCAACGCCGCGCTGGAACCGGCCGCGCTCACGGGGCACGCCGCCTCGCACGGCGACCTCCTCGACGCGATCGCGAGCGGTGACCCCGTGCGCGCGCGCTCCGCCATGGCGGCTCACGTGACCGACGCCCGGGACCGGATCGTCGCGCGCGTCGTCTTGGCGGACACCGACGAGCCCGGCGCTGCTCCCGGGCGGCCGGCGAACGTCACTTCTACGGTGCCTCCACCGCCAGCAGCTCGACCGTCTGCGGAGGCCTGAGGAAGCCGGCCTGCTCGATGCCGGCCACGGTGTCGCGGTAGTCCTCGGACTCGGCCAGCGAGAGCGCGTCGCGCTGACTCGCCCAGAAGGTCAGGACCACCCGGGTGGTCCGGTCGCCGGCGAAGACGACGCCGCAGAAGCCGGGCCGGCGCCGGAACATGGGCAGCGAGCGCTCGCGCGCGAACCGCTCGTACTCCGCGGCTCGGGCCGGGTCGATGCCCGTCCGCCATATGCGGAGCGCTCGGGATCCGGGGACCGCCACACCTGGAGCTTCACGATCGTCCATCCCCGAGATGCTGCCTGCATCATCGCGGAAGGGCGAGCGAGGGGATGCGGTCGGCGCTCAACCGCGTACAACGCCCCGTTCGCCGAGCTGCCGCCCGCCCGCCCGCGGAGACGCCGGCCGCGCAGACGCCGGGCGCACCGCACCGCCGCGCGCGCCGCCTGACGCCCAAGGAGGCGGCTAACCGCGACGACCGCAGCGATCGCCTCAGGCGTGGAGGTGGTGGGTTTGCGGGTCACCGGAGCTCTGGCGGCTGTGCTCCAGCAGCTGCTGATAGTCGGTGGCGACGCCCTGCAGCAGCGCCTCGACGGCGCGCTCAATGTCCGCGGCGGCGGTGGGGGCGTGGCCGAACACGGCGCGGTAGTGCACGAGCGAGCCGAGCAGGTCGAGCACGAGCTCGAGGTCGACGTCCTCGCGCAGGTCGCCGCGCCCGAGCGCCTTGGCGAGCGTCTGGGCGACGGCGTCGCGCGGTGGGTCGAACAGCGTGGTCATGAACTGCGTGCGCAGCTCAGGATCGTGTGAGCAGTCCGCGAGCAGCGAGCCCAGCAGGTCGGCGGGAAGGCGCCCGAAGACGGCGACGAACAGACCGATGGCGTCGACCAGGTCGCAGATGGTGCATCCGGTGTCGGGCGGTTGCACCTCGCTGAGATTGCTGCCGAGGGCGGCCAGCACGAGCTGCTGGCGGGTTGGCCAGCGGCGGTAGATCGCCGGCTTCGTGGTCCCCGCCCGTCGCGCGACCTCTTCGATCGAAAACCGGCGATAGCCGGTCTCCGCGATGACCGGGAGGACCGTCTCGAGCACGGCGGCGTCGATGGCGACGTCGCGTGGGCGCCCGGCACCCACTCTCCGCGTCCCGTCCGTTGCGTCCCGACTCATTCCCTCGACGGTAGCCGGCGCGTGTTACGATTCGATTCGTAACGAATTAAATTAAAGGAGGACGTCGTTGCTGCTGCAGGCACCTTCCCGACCGGACCGTTCGTCGCCGGCGTCCGCGCCGCCCGGGGCCCTGGCCCTGCTCGCCCTCGCCAGCCTGATCGTCGGCGTCGACGTCTACATCGTGGTCGTCGCCCTGCCCGAGATCGGCGGCGCGCTCGGCTTCTCCGACCAGACACTGCAGCTCGTCATCAGCGCGTACGCGATCACGTTCGGCGGGTTCCTGCTGCTCGGCGGGCGGCTCGGCGACCTCCTCGGCCGGCGGCGCATGCTCGCGCTCGGCCTCGGCCTGTTCGGGGCGTCGTCGTTCGCGGCCGGGCTCGCCGGCTCACCCGCCGCGCTGCTCGCCGCCCGCGCCGTCCAGGGCGTCGGTGGCGCGCTCGTGTACCCCGCGACGCTCGCGTTGATCACGGCGCTCTTCACCGAGGGTCCCGAGCGCAACCGCGCGCTGTCGGTGTGGGCCGCGGCAGGCGCGGGCGGGCTCGTACTCGGGTCGCTGCTCGGCGGCGTCCTGACCGACGCGCTCGGCTGGGAGTCGATCTTCTTCGTCAACGTGCCCTTCGCGCTGCTCGCGCTGCTGCTGGCGTTCTCGCTCATCCCGCCCGACGCGGCGCACCGGCGGGGTCGCGGCTTCGACCTCCCCGGCGCACTGACCGGGACGCTCGGCACGTCGCTGCTGGTCCTCGCATTGGTTCAGGGGCCGGAGTCGGGCTGGGCGTCCTCGGCGGTCCTCGCGAGCCTGGCGGCGGGTGCGCTGCTGCTCATCGCCTTCGTCAGGATCGAGCGGACGGCGCGCGCGCCCCTGCTGCCGCTGCGGCTGTTCCGCAACCGCCACCTCACTATCGGGGCCGCGATCACCTTCCTGCACCTGGCGACGTTCGGCTCGCTGCTGTACTTCCTGACGCTGTACTTCCAGCGCGTCCACGGCTACAGCCCGCTCGACACCGGCCTGGCGTTCCTGCTGCCGACCGCGTTCATCGTCCTCGGCTCGTCGGTCGGCGGCCGGCTCGTCACGCGTTTCGGTCTGCGCGCCACGCTGACCGCGGGGCTCGCCATCGGCAGCGCGGGCGCGCTCGCGACGGGCCTGGCCTTCTCGCCCGACCGGACCTACGGGGATCTGATCCCCGGGCTCGTGCCGCTCAGCGTCGGCGATGGCCTCGTCTACACGACCATGTTCATCGCGGCCAGCAGCGGCGTCGCCGCGCACGAGGAGGGCATCGCCTCCGGCATCGCTTCCACCGGAACCCAGATCGGCGCCGCGGTCGGACTGGCGGTCCTCGTGGCCATCGCCGACGTCGGAGGCGACGCGATCGGCGGCGAGGTGCAGCGGGCCGCAACGTCCGACGGTCTGCGCACGGGGGTCCTCGCGGCCGCGGCAGGCATCGCCGCGACGATCCTCGTCGCGCTCAACCTCCGGGGAGCCGGCGAGGCGGCGACCACGGCCGCCACCCCGCACAGCGCCGGCGACTCGGCGCCGACCAGGAACGCCCCGCAGCCGCCCGACCGATCGGCCGCCGGTGATCCGTCGATCGACCTCTACCCACAGAAAGGATCCCGATGACCGACACGATCACCCGTATCCCGCCCCTGCACGTCACCGCGCCACAGCCGCTGTCCTTCGCGCCAGGCCTCTCCGTGCGCGCGTTCGTGCTCGAGCGGCCCGGCGGCAACGTGCTCGTCTACAACACCGGCGCGCTCGAGGGAGAGGCGGCGCTGCTCCACGACCTCGGGCTGCACCGCCAGTGCCTGAGCCACTGGCACGAGGCGATGTTCGGCTCGGAGCGCCCCGTGCGAGCGGCCGGCGCCGCGATCCACATCGCCGCCGCCGACGCGGCCGAGGCCGAGCAGCGCGGCTGGACGATCGACGAGCGTCTCGCCGGCCGCCACACCCTCGGTGACGACCTCGACGTCATCCCGATCCCCGGTCACACGCCTGGTGCCCTCGCGCTGCTCTGGCACGCGGACGGACACCGGCTGCTGTTCACCGGGGACACGATCTACCTCCAGAACGGAGCGTGGGTCGCGGGACTGCTCCCGTCGAGCGACCGCGTCCGGTTTCTGGCGAGCCTCGCGCTGCTGCGAGACCTCGACTTCGACGTCCTGGTCCCGTGGGCGGCGACCGACAGCGGCCCGTACCTCGTCCCCGTCGCCCCCGGCGAGGGACACCGCCGGATCCAGGCGCTGATCGACACCCTCCCTCCGGACGACACCTGATCGCCCGGGCCGGCGGCGCGTCGAACTCGCGATCCTCCCGGCCTCGCTCGAGCGCCCGAGCCTAGGTCGCGGTGACCACGACGGGAGTGCCGGACGCCGGATGGCCGAGACGCGCGGCCGCGCTCCCGCCACGGAGGAAGAGCTCGAGGAAGCGCCGCTCCCCGCCGTCGGGCAGCCGCCACCCGGACGAGCCGGGCGCGAGCGCGAGCTCCCCCTCGGCGACCGAGAAGCTGCCGTCGGAGACGATGGCGGTGGTCGCCGCGTGGCCGACGCGGACGAGGACACGCTGGCCGTTCTCCGCCGGAGGCGCGTCGTAGGTGGTCTTGAGGTTCCCGTAGCCATCGGTGTAGGCGACGACGTCGGCCGGTATGTCCGGCACGCCCCCGGCGTCGATCGGCTCCCCCACCGCTTCGCGGTCGCCGTCGACGAGCCGCCCCACCGCGGCGGGCAGGAAGTCGCGCGAGCGGAACTGCGAGCCCGCCGCCGGGACGTCGAGGTACCGCAGCGAGACGACGTCGCGCAGGAAGGCGAGGGAGTACTCGGAGTTCGGTCCCACCACCAGCGCCCCGCCGGGCGCCTCGCCCACCGTGAACCGCTCCCCCTCGTTGGCGCGCCGCGCGTCGGTCTCGTCGCGACGCGGCGCGACGTTGTGGAAGACGACGCGCTCCCTCGGCCCGTCGCCCAGCGCGAGCTGCGCCACCACGAAGCCGGCGGCGAGCGTGTCGAACGGGCGGACCGGCGTCGCGACGATGACGGCGCCCGGCAGCGCCGCCACGAGCCGCTGGGCCACTTCGGCGAACGCGAGGTCCCCCGCGGGGCCGTAATCCGCCACCACATGCACGAGCATGGACGGCCACCTACCCAGGGGCGGGAGCGCCACGCCTATGCCGCCACGCGGCGGGAGGGCGGTTCGCCCCGGTCTGCGGGGTCAACCGCCTCGCCTCACGTCGCCGGGGCCAGCGCGGCGGCCTGCGCCACGCAGTCGCGGTGGCGCGGCGGCGCGATGCCCTCGGGCAGGCGGTAGCCGCGCTCGGCCAGGACCGCGCGGAGGCGGTCGGGGTAGTCCGTGATGAGCCCGTCGACGCCCGCGTCGATGAGCGCGCCCATGGTGGCGGGATCGTCCACCGTCCACGGGATGACGTCGAGCCCCGCGCGGTGGGCCTCGGCGACGAGCTGCCGCGTCGTGTACGGGACGTAGCCGGGGTCGCCGACCTTGCCGTTCTGCGGGTTGCCGTGGACGGGAGAGATGGCGTCTGGCCGGAAGGAGGCGGCGGCGGCGACCAGGCTCCCGCCGAAGTCATCGACGTCGATCCCGCCGAGCCACGGCGACGCCCCGGGCCGGCCGACCTGCAGGAAGTCGCCGTTGGTCAGCGCGACGAGCCGGAGCCGCGGCGCGACCTGGCGCATCCGCATCAGGGCGCCCCAGTCGAAGCTCTGGATGCTCACCCGGCGTCCGACGCGGGCCCGCTCGACCTCCCGGGCGACGACCTGCACGAACTGCTCACGGGGAGCGGTCTGCTCGGGCGCGCCGGCCTCGACCTTCGTCTCGACGTTGAACCGGAGTCGCCTGGCCCCGTAGCAGTCGGCCAGCGCGAAGACCTGGCTGAGCAGCGGCATGCGGGCGCCGGGGACGATGCGCTGGCCCGGATGGGCGGGGAGCGGCTTGTCGCAGGCGAGCGTCCGGACCTGCGCGAGCGTGAGGTTCCGGATGTACTTGCCGACGTAGGGGAACTCCGGGTCGTCCGGCGTCGCCGCCGCGGTGTCCCGGCACTTCGCGGCGCTCACCTGCCGGTCGTGGGTGACGACCGCGTGGCCGTCCTCGGTGATCTGGACGTCGAGCTCGAGGGTGCTCACTCCCAGCTCGATCGCGTTCGCGAAGCCCTCGAGGGTGCTCTCGGTGACGAGGCCGAGGCCGCCGCGGTGCGCCTGGACGTCGAAGCGGGGCTTGGCCGCCGCCGAGGCGACCGGAAGGGACACGACCACCATGACGGCGGAGACGATCAAAAGTCGAAAGCGGTGCACCGGGGCCTCCTGGAGTGGACGGCGCGGACGCTAACCCCGCGTTCCCGAGGCTCGGTGAAGATCCCGTGGCCGGTGGGCGCATACTTCGGGCATGCATCTCGTCCGTGGGCGCCCGCACGCGGGGCTGGCCGGCCTGGTCGGCGGCTACGCGGACTTCGCCGAGCGGACGGGCTCGCCCACCGAGACGGCCGAGGCGCCGGGCCGCTGCGTGGTGGTCATCGTCGACCTCGACGCGGGCTGGACGGTCGAGGGCGAGCGCTTCGGCTCCTTCGCGGGAGGGCTCTACCCCCGGCCGGTCCGCGTGCGCCACGAGGGCTCGGCGCGGGCCGTCCAGCTCGATCTCGAGCCTCCCGCGGTGCGCGCCCTGCTCGGCGTCCCGGCCGGCGACCTCGCGCACCTGACCGTCGGGCTCGACGCCCTGCTCGGCGCCGACGCCGCCCGCCTCGCCGAGCGGCTGGATGCCGCCCCGAGTCCCGCGGCGCGCTTCGCGGTGCTCGACGAGGTCCTCCTGCGCCGTCTCGACCGCGCGGCGACGCTGACGCCGCCCGACCTCGACCGCGCCTGGGCGCTGCTGCGCG
>CALMNS010000013.1 GCA_937871635.1 uncultured Solirubrobacter sp. | reverse complement strand
GCACCGCCTCGTCGAGGCTCAGGCCCGGCGGCTCGTGGGCGAGCGCGGCGTGGACCCGAAGCAGGGTGGCGTGCAGCGCCGGGTCGCGGAAGACCACCCGCCGCGCGGCTCGCGGTGCCGGGGCGTCGCGCTCGGCCCAGTCGCAGATCAGCGCCGGATCGAGGTAGAGCACCTTGTAGGCCCACCCCTCCGGGACGGCCGCCATGCCGGTATGGACCGCCTCCGGCTCGAGGAGGAAGAGCTCACCCGGGCCGGCCCGCTGGGCGGTCGCGTCGACGGTGAAACGCGCCGCGCCCCGTTCCATCACCGCCACGGTCCAGGTGGGGTGGGAGTGCGGCCGGTAGGCGTGCGTCACGAAGCGCGCGTGCAGCGCCTCGACGCCCGGCAGCGCCGCCGGCCGGTAGTAGGCCGACACCTCCTTGGCGAGGTCAGGCGTCGGCGGTCTCCCACAGCCCGGTCAGCCGCGGCCCGTCCTTCGCGCGGCGTAGCTCGCACCACGTCGCGCCGCTCGTCCCGTCGGCGTGGCCGACGATCACCCGGACGACCTCGCGGGCCTGCGGATGCTCGGGCGAGCCGTCCGGGGAGGCGACGCCCCGGGCGGCGATGGCAAAGGCGTCGGCGCCGTAGCGGTCGAGCAGCGTGCGGGCGACGCGCCCGGTGCCCGTGGCGTCCTCGAGCGCCCCGGCGACGTCGCCGAGCAGGACCATCCGCAGGTCGTCGTCGACGTGGACGAGGGCGAAGGGTTCGAGGTCTGACCGTTCCGTGCGGGCCTCGGCGGTGGCCCGGGCGACGTCGAGCGTCTCCGTCAGCAGGGCCTTCACCGCCGGGTCGAGGTGCTCGTGGTCGGGGAGGGCCACCGGGATAAAGTAGGGCGCTTGCCCGCGGTCCTCGACATCGAGCAGTCCGTCCTCCTGCTGGAGGTCGAGCCGCCCTTCGACAAGCGCGCGATCCAGCTCGCCCGCCGCCGGATGGCGAAGCGGTGGCACCCGGACATCGCGCCGCCCGGCAAGCAGCACGAGCACGAGCGCCACCTCAAGGCGATCAACATGGCCGCCGACCAGCTCGAGTCGCTGGCCGAGGACTCGCGCGGCGGCCGGGTGACGGCCAACGCGGTCAAGGCGTCGGCCCAGGCGGCCCGCAAGCGGCGGGCCGAGGAGGGTGCGCGGGCCTACGCCGAGGAGGAGCGCCGCCGCCGCGAGGACACCGACCGCGCCCAGCACGACCCGTTCGCCTCGCGCGTGCCCGACCACTCGGTCGTGCACCGCTACGCGCGCTGCCTCTCCTATCCCGAGTGGGGGGTGGGCAGCGTGACCGGCATCTACTTCACCGGGGAGGGCGACGACGTCCAGCAGTGGGCGCGCGTCACCTACCAGGTCGGCGTGCGCACGGTGCCGGCCGGCTCGCTGCAGTTCGTCGACTTCTCCAAGCCGGATCCGGGCTCCGAGCGCGTCGAGCGCTTCATGACCGCCGCCCAGCACGCGATGGCCGAGGAGGAGTTCGGGATCGCCGCGCGGCGGTTGCTCTTCGCCCGCGACGCCGCGCCCGACGACCCGACCGTCCTGCGGCTCCTGACGCTCGCCTACTTCCAGGACGGCGACCTGCGGGCCGCGAGCCGCGCGGTCCGCGACTGGATCCGGCGCGAGCGCGACCGCCCGGCGGCGCACCGCTTCGCGGCGCGGATCTACGAGGCGATGGGCTCCATCTCGCTCGCCGAGCAGGAGACGGAGATCGAGGCGGGCCTGCGCCCGCGCGACGCGTCGGTGTGGGAGCGGC
>CALMNS010000012.1 GCA_937871635.1 uncultured Solirubrobacter sp. | reverse complement strand
ACGCAGGCCTGGGCGCTCGCCGAGGACGGGCCCGCGCTCGCCGCGGTGGCCGAGCCGGAACGGGGCGGCGTGCGGCTGCTGGCGAACCTCGACCCCCTGCATTCCGGTCGCGACCGCGAGCTGCTCGTGCCCGACCCCGCGCTGCGCAAGCGGATCTGGACGGTGCTCGGCGGCCCCGGGACCGTGCTCGTCTCGGGCGAGGTCGGCGGTCTCTGGCGTCCGGCCAAGAAGGGCAGGAAGCTCCTGATCACCGTCGAGCCGCTCGGGCCGCTTCCGGCACCGGCGCGGGAGGCGCTCGCCGCCGAGGCCAAGCGCATCGCCCCCTATCGCGGCGCCGAGACCGCTGAGGTGCAGATCGCGGCGGCCTGACGGGCGCCTGTCTCAGCCGGAGTCGCGGATCCGTTCGCCGTGTCGCGCGGCGAGCGCGCTCGCCGTCTCGAGGAACTCGGTGATCGTGGCGAGGTCGTCGGCGCTGAAGCGGCTCGAGAGGGTCCGCTGCCAGTCGGCCATGAGCGGGCCCCAGATCCGGTCCGCCAGCTCGTAGTGGCGTTCGGTGACCTCGAGGTTGACCTTGCGGCGGTCGGCCTCGTCGCGAACGCGGCGCGCGAGCCCCAGGCGCTCGAGCCGGTCGATCACGGCGGTCACCGCGCCCGTCGTCAGGCCCGACGCGGTCGCCAGCTCCCCGGCGGTCAGCCCGCCGCGGTGCTGGACGATGTCGAGACACCGGAGGTCCGTGAGGCTGACCCCGAGCTTCGCGGCCGCGAGGGCGTCGAAGGCGCTCTCCTGGCTCGTGTTCTCCCGGTACGCCGCGATGAGCGCACCGATCAGGTCCTCCTTCGTCTCTCTTGACATCTAAGCCTCTCAGTGACTAAGATACTCAGCCACAAAGTCTACGCGGCGCGCCGAGGGCGCGGGAGGAGGGGAGATGGCTGATCAGGTGGCGATGAAGCTCGAGCTCGTGTCGGTTCCGGTGTCCGACGTCGATCGGGCGAAGGCGTTCTACGTCGGGCAGGCGGGCTTCACCGCCGATCACGATCACGCCGTCAGCGACGAGCTGCGCTTCGTCCAGCTCACCCCGCCGGGGTCCGCGTGCTCAATCGCGATCGGCACGGGGCTAAGCCAGATGGCGCCGGGCTCGATCGAGGGCCTCCAGGTCGTCGTCGGCGACGTCGACCAGGTCCGCGAGGGGCTCGCGAAACGCGGCGTCGACGTCTCGGAGGTCTCCGACCTGCCGTGGGGCCGCTTCGTGTTCTTCGCCGACCCCGACGGCAACCGCTGGGCGGTGCAGCAGCTCGTCCAGCCCGGCTGAGGCCGGCGGCCGGCGCCCGGCGGCCTCCCCGCCGCCGGGCACTCGGGCTTATCGGTCGCGGTTGACCGCGTCCTTGAGCTTGTCGCCGGCGTCGCCGACCTTGTCCTTGACCGACCCCGACGCGCGATCGACCTTGCCCTCGTTCTTGAGGTCCTTGTCGCCGCTGAGGTCGCCCGCCGCCTCCTTGGCGCGTCCCTTGAGATCGTCCGCGGTTCCGTCACCCATGGTGTCTCCTTCGGTCGTGTCCCTGCCTCCTACCCGATCGCCGCTGCTCACCCCACGCGCAACGTCTAGGTTGCGAGTGTGCTACACCTCTTAGCGCAACCATTCAGTTGCGTGAAAGGAGACCAGTTTGCCACTCGTTCCCATGGTCGTCGAGCAGACCTCGCGCGGAGAGCGCTCGTT
Organism: uncultured Solirubrobacter sp.; assembly: GCA_937871635.1. Classification (GTDB taxonomy): domain Bacteria; phylum Actinomycetota; class Thermoleophilia; order Solirubrobacterales; family Solirubrobacteraceae; genus JACCYI01. The sequence continues at coordinate 1,100 of CALMNS010000012.1, read as the reverse complement.
CGACATCTACTCCCGCCTGCTCAACGAGCGGGTCGTCTTCCTCGGCCAACCCGTCGACGACGACATCGCCAACCTCGTCGTCGCCCAGCTCCTGCACCTGGAGTCCGACGACCCCGACAAGGACATCTCGCTGTACATCAACTCGCCGGGCGGCTCCGTCTACGCGGGCCTGGCCATCTACGACACGATGCAGTTCATCAAGCCCGACGTATCGACCATCTGCTACGGGACGGCGATGTCGATGGGCTCGCTGCTGCTGATGGGCGGCGCCGCCGGCAAGCGGCTCGCGCTGCCCGACGCGAAGATCCTCATCCACCAGCCCTCGGGCGGCTACCAGGGCCAGTCCGCCGACATCGAGATCCACGCGCGCGAGATCCTGCAGATCCGCGCCCGGATCGACGAGCTCTACGCCCACCACACCGGCCAGTCGAAGGAGCGCGTGCACGACGACATGGACCGCGATCGCTACTTCTCCGCCGCCGAGGCGGCCGACTACGGGCTCATCGACCGCGTCATCACGTCGCGAGGTGGGGCATGAGCCCCCTGGCCGAGGCCACCGAGCTCAAGCGGGTGACCCTCGGGTTCACGGGAGGGCTGACGCTCAGCCGGCAGGTCGGCGCCGATGAGCTCGCGAGGCTCAGGTCGGCGCTCGACCAGGACGCCGCCTGGTTCGAGCTCGAGACGAAGCAGGAGACCGTCGTCATCGCGCTCGCCCGGCTGGTGTTCGTCGAGTTCGACTCGACGGACCGCCGGGTCGGCTTCGACTAGTCCTCCGACGACGGGCGGCGCCGCACGAGCGCGAGGAGCTCCGGGTCGCTGGACTCCACCCGGTCCACGGGCTCGCCGGTGCACGTGCACAGCTCGACGGTCGCGCCGCCGTCGTGGAGCTCGAGGAGCCGCCACTGGGCCCCGTGCTCCTCCCAGCGCTGCAGGATGTCCGTGGCCCGCTCGCTCATCGAGGTCCCTGTCCGTCGCTTCCGGTGCGAGCAGCTTCGCGGCCGCCGGCGGTCGGCGCAAGCCCGGCCGCCTACGCTGGTGACATGGCCACCCGGGACGAGCGCCGGCGCCACGCCCGCGAGCAGCGCGAGGCGGCCGAGCGC
>CALMNS010000011.1 GCA_937871635.1 uncultured Solirubrobacter sp. | reverse complement strand
AGCGAGCACGGTGAGCGCGTAGATGTCCGACGCGGCCACGGCGGTCTCGCCGACCGCCTGCTCGGGCGAGAGGTAGGCGGCGGTTCCGAGGACCTGGCCCGTCATCGTCACCTGGTCGGACTCGGCCAGGCGGGCGATCCCGAAGTCGGCGATGGCGATCCCGCCGCGGTCGTCGAGCAGCAGGTTCGCCGGTTTGATGTCGCGGTGCACGATCCCCGCGGCGTGGGCGGCGTCGAGCGCCGAGGCGGCGTCGCGCAGCCAGCGCAGGGCGACGCCGCGCGCGATCGGCTCGCCCGAGCGCAGGACGGCGGCCAACGACCCGCGCGGGAGCAGCTCCATCACGATGAAGGCGCGGCCCTCGTACTCGCCGACGTCGTAGATCGTCACCACGTGCGGATGGGAGGAGAGGACCGCGGCCGCGCGGGCCTCGCGCTCGAAGCGCCGCCGGGCGCCGGGATCCTCGTTGAGGTGCTCGGCGAGGACCTTGATCGCCACGTCGCGCCCCAGCAGCTCGTCGCGGGCGGCGTAGACCGCGGCCATCCCGCCGGAGGCCACGTGCCCGGTGACCCGGTAGCGCTCGGGCATCGGCACGTGGGCAGGAGGCATCCAGGGAAAGGGTAGGGCGGCGGGGGACGGCGGGCGCGCAGGAGCTACACTGCTGCGCCTCATGGCCCGCGTCTGCGTCTCCTGCGGCAAGCGTCCCGCCTTCGGGCAGAGCCGCTCCCATTCCATGGTCGCCACCAAGCGCCGCTTCGACGCGAACCTGCAGAAGGTCCGGATCCTCTCCGACGGCCCCGGCACGCATCCGACGCGTGCCTACGTCTGCACCCGCTGCCTGAAGGCCGGCAAGGTCACCAAGGCGTAGCGTCGCCGGGGGGTCGCCGCTCGCGGTGACCGACGGCCGACATACGATCCGCCGCGGTGGGCAGCCCGATCGATCCCAGCCTCGTCCGCTTCCGGGCGGTCCTCGAGGGCGCCCTCGGGACGCTCGAGGAGCACCGGGCCGAGGTCAACGACCTCAACGTCTTCCCCGTCGCCGACGGCGACACGGGGGACAACATGGCGCTCACCCTGCGCGCCGTGCTCGACGAGCTCGACTCGCTGTCGGCGCGCGGGCCGGTGGACGAGATCGGCCGCGAGGAGATCGTCGACTCCGTCGCTCGCGCCGCCCTCCTCGGGGCCCGCGGCAACTCCGGCGTCATCCTCTCCCAGCTCATCCGGGGCGCCGCCGAGGAGCTCGTCTCGCGCCCGGGGGAGTGGGTCGACCCGGTGCTGGTCGGCGCGGCGCTCGCCCGGGCCGCCGACCGCGCCTACGACTCCGTCCGCGAGCCGGCCGAGGGGACGATCCTCACCGTGGTGCGCGAGATGGCCCACCGCGTCGCCTCGGAGCTCGCGCATATGCCTGAGCCGCGCATCGCCCGCGACGGCGACTCCGCCCACCAGGACGACCTGCTCGCCGACGTGCTCGAGCGCGCCCTCGACGCGGGCCAGGCGTCCGTGCGTCGCGGTCCGGAGCTCCTGCCCGTCCTGCGCGAGGCGGGGGTGGTGGACGCCGGCGGCTTCGGCCTGACCGTCATCTTCGCCGGGGTGATCGCCGTGCTGCGCGGCGCCGAGCCCCCGCCGCTCGACCACTACGAGCCCGCCCGGATCCAGCCCGGGATCCCGGCGACCGAGCACGCCTCGGACACCTACCGCTACTGCACGAACTTCGCGGTGACGGGCAGCGGCCTCGACGCGGCCGCCCACGTCCGCGCGCTCGAGGCGCTCGGCGACTCGGTGCTGGTGGTCGGCGACCACCACACGCTCAAGGTCCACGTCCACACGGACGAGCCCTCGACCGCCACCGCGCTCTTCGAGGGGGTGGGCGAGGTGTCCCGGCTCGACGTGGCCGACATGCGGGCGCAGGTCGCCGCGCGCGCCGGACGGCTCGGCCAGGCCCAGGCGACGACCGGGGCGCTCGCCGTGGTCGCCGGCGACGGCATGGCCGCCCTCTTCGCGAGCCTCGGGGCCGAACCGCTCGCCGGCGGCGCGACGCTCAACCCCTCGACCCACGAGCTGCTGGCCGGGCTCCACGGGGTGGCGGCCGACAGCGTGATCCTGCTCCCCAACTCGGGCAACGTGCTCATGGCCGCCGAGCGCGCCGCGGAGCTCTCGGAGAAGGACGTCCACGTGGTGCCCACCCGCTCCCAGCAGGCGGGCCTCGCCGCGGCGGTGGCGCTCGATCCGGCGCGCGGGGCCAAGGAGAACGCGGCGGCGATGCAGGAGGTGCTCGACGGGCTGCGGACCGGCGCGGTCACCGAGGCCGCCCGCGACGACGGCGAGGGCCGCTTCAGCCGTGGCGACGCCGTCGGCTTCGTGGGCGAGTCGCTCGTCGCCTGGGGGGCGCCCGAGGCCACCC
>CALMNS010000010.1 GCA_937871635.1 uncultured Solirubrobacter sp. | reverse complement strand
GCACGACGCTCGGCCCCGCGGCGCGCGACTGACCGGCGCGAGGACCGGTCAGGAAGCGCCGGCCGTCGCCGCCGGACGCGCGGGGAGCTCGGCGCGGACCCGGGCGGCGGCGCGCGACAGGGCCTTGAGCTTCTCCTGCGCGACGAAGCGCGGCAGCGCCTTGAGGCCGCAGTCCGTCGACAGGTAGACGCGCTCGGGCTCGATGTGCTCGAGCACCTTGTGGATGCGCTCGACGATCTCGTCGTCCGTCTCGATGTAGAGCGTGCGGATGTCGATGACGCCCGCCTGCACCTCGCGGTCGGGCTCGAGCTCCTTGAGCGCGTGGACGTCGACCATGTCGCGCAGCGCGAAGTCCAGCGCGTGCTGCTCGACCTTGACGGCCTGCCAGCGCTCGAGCACCCGCGGCAGCGCGTCCTCGACGGAGCGGAAGGTGTTGCCGTAGCCGGCACCCAGGCACGAGTGCCAGGCGATCTTCGCGTCCACGCCCTCGATCCAGCCGTTGAGCACGTCCATGATCCAGCCGGCGTCGTCGTCCCAGGCCAGCTGCCAGCCGCCGAGGTCCTCGATCTGGATGAACTCGGCGCCGCGGGCGGCGAGGTCCTTGAGGTCCTGGTTGAAGATCGGCACGAGGTCCTCGGCGACCTTGCGCTGGGAGTCGTACTTCGAGCCGGGGACCTTGAGGTCGATGTGGAAGGTCAGGTTGGCCGGCCCCGCGCCCACCGACGTCTTGAGCGGCTTGTCGGTGAGGCCGCGGGCCACGTCGTACATCTCGCCCAGGCGGGCGGGGATGCCCTGGGAGATGGGCCCGGTCACCGCGGTGCCGCCCCAGTCGTGCATCCAGGCGGCTTGGCTCAGGTCCGAGGTGTCCCCGGCCTCCTCCATCGCCTTCGCGATCGGGTTCGGCAGCTTGGCTTTGCTGAAGCCCCCGAGGCGCTCGTACCAGTACCAGACGAAGGACCCGATGGCCCCGCCGTACTCGTCGAAGTGCATCTGGCCGTCGGTGACGATGTCCAGGCCGGCCGTCTCCTGGTCCTTGATGCACGCGGCGGTGGCGTCGCGGTAGGCCTGGAAGTTCTTCTCGAGCTTCCACCACTCGAGGAGGTCGGCGCCGGCGACGTTGTACTCCTGGTACCAGCGGGGCTTGGGATAGGACCCGATCATCGTGGTCGGCAGCAGCTGGTCGGTGACCTTGGTGGGCATGCGGGTCGTCCTCTCCTGGGTTGGTCAGTCGTCGAGCAGGGCCACCGCACGCACCGGCGAGCCGTGGCCGCCCCTGATGCGCAGCGGGAGCCCGAAGAACGTGAAGCGCCGGCCGACGACCTCGCCGAGGTTGGCCAGGTTCTCGTAATGGGTGATCCCCGTCTCGCGGCTGAGCAGGTGCACCGGGTAGATCCGGTCGGCGGGGTTGTCGGGGCTCGGCGAGTCGACGCCGAACACCTTCGGCTTGCGCTCGCGCAGCCAGTCGGCCGCGCTCTGATCGAGGCCGGGGTACTGCGACGGGTACTCGGCGGTGCCGCCGCGCTCGTCGGCCGCTCCTGTGCGCAGGAGCAGGACGTCGCCCTCGCGCAGGTCCGCGTCGCTCGCCGCGCGGTCGAGGTGCCGCGCGGTGATGTACTCGCGCGGCGCGACCCCGGTGACGTCGAGGCAGGTGCCGTCCCCGAAGAAGGTGTCCAGGGCCATCTGGTCGATCGTGGGCGCTCCCGGCCGGGGGTCCAGGTGGCTCAGGGCGTCGACGTGCGTGGGGCCGTGATCGCAGACGGTGATGCCGAGGCTCTGGAAGGCGAAGTCGCTGTCGAAGTTCGGCGCCGTGTCGGCGAACGTGTGGTGCTGCCAGACCTTCGTCTCGAGATGACCGGCGTAGACCGGCATCCCCTCGTAGATCTCCTGCGAGAGATCGATCAGTCGCACAAGCGCTTCCTCTCCTCTACGGGGACCCGCATCCGGCCATCCGCGGTGACATACGTATTCTCACCAGCCTGGCGTACCGAAGTCAAGCGGGCCGGGCACGCGCGGCGCCGGGTCGCCCCTCGGGCGGCCTGACCGTCAGGTCGTCGGCCCGGGAACGCCACCGCGCGGGTCCGTCGCCGGCGTCGACCGACCACCAGGCGCCGGGGAGATGGGCGCTGCCGAGCAGCGTCCAGTCGCCGGCGGTCGCCCGCTCGACGATCTCGCGCCGGGTCTGCGTCGCCCGGGCACGGTCGCCGTCCGCGAGCGACGGGATCGCCGGCTCGCTGACCTGCTGCGGGTGGTTGAACGCGTCGCCGACGAGGACCACCGTGCCCGCCGGGCCGGAGACGATCACCCCGCAGTGGCCCGGGGTATGCCCCGGCAGCGGCACGAGGACGACGCCGTCCACGACCTGCCCCGGCTCGATGAGCTCGAGCGCTCCCCGCGAGCTCAGCGGGTCCAGCGTCTGCCGCACCCAACTCGGCGGCCCCTCGCCCGCCGGGTGATTGGCCTCCCACTCAGGCCGGCACACGAGGTACCGGGCGCGCGGGAACGTCTTCTCGTCCGTGAGCGGATCGCTGGCCCACCCGATGTGGTCCTCGTGCAGATGGGTGAACACGAGCGCGTCGATCGCCCCGGGCTCGACGCCCATCGTGGTGAGCTGGCCGGGCAGCGTGCCGACCACGTCGAAGACCTCCGCCGCGATCGTGTCGGCTGATCCGGCGCCGCAGTCCACCAGCACGGTCGCGTCGGGCGTGCGGACCAGGAACGTGTGGATGGGGAGTCGCCAGCGGCCGTCCGGCGTCACCGTCGCCGCGTGCGCCTCGCGCACGGCCGGCCATCCGGAGGCGGGTCGCCCGGGGAAGGCGTCCTCGATCAGCGCGCGATGGTCGGCGATCGCGTCGGTCAAGGCGACGACGCTGACCCCGCCGCCGAGCTCGACCGCCGCCGCCGGCGCGGCCGGATCGCGTCTCGAAGGGGTCATGACGACCGACCTCCCGTCGCTGTGCGCCCAACCGACCAGTCCCTACCCGGATCGCCGCGCCGCATGGCTTCGCCGCCGGTCTGCGCTCGCCGGCGTGCGGGTCAGGCGCCGGTGGTGAGGACGACGCGGAACCTCGCCTCGCCGCTGATCATCCGGGCGTAGCCGGCCGCCGCGTCCTCGAGGGGATGCGTCTCGATGGCGGGGCGGATGTCCTGCAGCGCACTGAAGCGGAGGGTGTCCTCGGAGTCCTTCGACGTCCCGGACGCGTGCCCGACGACCCCCGTGCTGCCGGAGAGGAGCGCGATGGGCGCGATCTGCATCGGGTCCGCCGAGGCCCCGACGACGACCATCACGCCGCGCGGACGCAGGCCGGCCACCGCGGCGCTCATCGCGTCCGGGGCGGTCACGGTCGCCAGGATCGTGGTCGCCCCGCCGAGCGCCTGCAGTGCCGCAGCGACGTCGGTCGCGGTCGAGTCGACGTAGTGGTGGGCGCCGAGCCGCAGCGCCGGCTCCCGCTTGTCGGTGCCGCGGGCGATGGCGACGGTCTCGAAGCCCATGCGCCGCGCGAACTGGATGCCGAGATGGCCCAGGCCGCCGACGCCGAGGATGGCGACGAGGTCGCCCGGCCGCGCGCCGCTCCGCCGCAGCGCGTTGAACGTGGTGATGCCCGCGCAGACCAGGGGGGCGGCGTCCTGCGCGGAGAGCTCCTCGGGGATCGACGCGAGCGCGCTCTTGGGCGCGATCACGTGGTCGGCGTACCCGCCGTCGTAGGCGATCCCGGGGATCAGGCCGTTGAGGCAGCTGATCAGGTCGCCGCGCCGGCACGGATCGCAGTGGCCGCAATGGCCGCCGAACCAGCCGACGCCGACCCGTTGGCCGACCTCCCAGGGGACGACGTCCTCGCCGACCGCGTCGATCGTGCCGGCGATCTCGTGGCCGGGCACCCGCGGGTACTCGATGCCGGGCATGCTGCCCTCGACCGTGAACGCGTCGGAGTGGCAGATCCCGCAGGCCTCCACGCGGACGCGCACCTCGCCGCGGCCGGGCTCGGGCAGCTCGCGCTCGACCAGCTCGAGGGTCGCCCCGGGGGCGGAGACCTGCATGACGCGTGTCGAAGTGCTCATGGCCGGCAGTCAACCAGAGCCCGCCCCCGCCGTGAATGGGCTTGAGTCAACCCGAGGAACGCGCGTCCCTGGGTCTGACGGGACCCCCCAGGACGGGCCGGTGCCCCCCATACTCGGACGTCATGGCCGCCAAGGAACCACTCCGCGAGTTCCTGCGTTCCAGGCGAGCACGCGTGGACCCCGCTGACGTCGGGCTCGCCGCCGGCGCAGGACCGCGGCGCGTCGCGGGGCTGCGGCGCGAGGAGCTCGCGGGGCTCGCCGGGGTGAGCGTCGACTACTACGTCCGCCTCGAGCAGGGCCGCGACATCAACGTCTCCGAGGACGTGCTGAACGCGGTGGCGCGCGCGCTGCAGCTCGGCGACGACGAGCGTGCCCACCTCTTCGACCTCGCCCGGCCCACCCGCTCGCGGCGCCGGAGCACCACGCCCCGGCCGCAGCGCGTGCGGCCCGGCCTGCGCACGCTCATCGACGCCCTGGCCACACCGGCGTTCGTGCTCGGGCGGCGCCTGGACTTCCTGGCCACCAACCGGATGACCCGCGCGCTGCTC
>CALMNS010000009.1 GCA_937871635.1 uncultured Solirubrobacter sp. | reverse complement strand
AGGGCCGGCGGCTCGAGCACGCCGCGCGGATCGGGCGACCACCACGCCATCGCCGCCACGCCGCGCAGCGGCATGGGGAACAGGCCGGACCGGTAGGCGGCGAGCAGGGTCCCCGGCTCGAGGTCGGCGCCCAGCGCCGCGATGCCGTGCTCGTCGGCCTGCTCGGCGGGCGGGAGCCGCCACGCGCTGGGGGTCGGATCGATCGGCACGGGTGCCATCATCGCGGCCTTGAAGACGATCGAGACGAGCGTCCTCGTGCCGGGGCCCGCCGAGGCGGTGAGCGCCCTGTGGACGGACACCGCCCGCTGGCCGGCGTGGGTCGACGGCTTCGGCCGCACCGCGAGCGTCGCTCCCGGCTGGCCGGAGCCGGGCGCGGTGCTCCAGTGGGACTCGCGACCGGGCGGGCGCGGGCGGGTCCGCGAGCAGGTCCTCGAGCACCGCCCGGGGGCGGCGCACGCCGTGGCGGTGGAGGACGGCCAGCTCGCGGGCACCCAGTCCGTCCGCTTCGACCCGCACGACGGCGGAGCGGTCCGCGTCCGCCTCGCGCTCGCCTACGAGCTCAAGGAGACCAACCCCTTCACCCCGCTTGTCGACCTGCTCTATATCCGCCGGGCCCTGCGCGCGTCGCTGCAGCGCTCGCTCGCCCGCTTCGCCCGGGAGCGCGCCGCCGACTCAGAGCTCGGCGCCTGAATACCATCCGCGGACGTTCATAAGACACGGAGGGACCGGAATTGTTCGTATTCAAGGCCGCGGTCGTCGGGGCGGGGGTGATGGGCGGCGAGATCGCCCAGGTCATCGCCGCCGCCGACGTCCCCGTGGTCCTCAAGGACGTCGACCAGCGGTTCGTCGACGCGGGCCTGGAGAAGGCCCGCGAGGTGACCCAGGGCCAGCTCGCCAAGCTCGTCAAGAAGGAGCGCCTCACCCAGGAGCAGGCCGACGCCCAGCGCGACGAGCTCCTCGGGCGCATCACCGGCACCACGTCCTACGACGGCTTCGGCGACGTCGACTTCGTCGTCGAGGCCGTCCCGGAGAAGATCGAGATCAAGCACGCGGTCTACGAGGAGCTCGACGCGGTCACCCCCGGCCACGCGATCCTCGCCTCGAACACCTCCGGCCTCTCGATCACCGAGATCGCCGAGGCCGTCGAGCGGCCCGACAAGGTGGTCGGCTTCCACTTCTTCTGGCCCGCGTCCTACATGCGGCTCGTCGAGATCATCGAGGGGGACGAGACCTCGCCCGAGACGCTCCAGGCGGCGGCCAACTTCGCCCAGGCGATCCGCAAGACGCCCGTGCGCTGCGCCGAGGTCCCCGGGTTCGTCGTCAACCGGATCCTGACCTCGACGGCGTCGGAGATCTGGCGCTACCAGGACGAGTCCGGGGTGTCGGTCGAGGCGATCGACGAGGCCCTGACCGCGTCGAAGGTCATGCCGATGGGCCCCTTCCGGCTCGCCGACATGTCCGGCCTGGACACGGCGCTCAAGGTCGCGCGCGACCTGCGCGACGCCTACGGGGACCGCTTCTACGTCCACCAGGGCATGGAGGAGAAGGTCGACGCCGGCGAGCTCGGCGCCAAGACGGGGAGGGGGTTCTATGAGCACGGTTGAGACCGTCGACGAGACGCTCGTCGACCGCGTCCTCCTCAAGGCCTTCGTGGAGGCCTGCCTGGTGCTCGAGGAGAGGGTCGCGGGGGTCCGCGACATCGACCTCGGGATGATGATGGGCACCGGAATGGTCCCCGGGCCCTTCGCGCGCGCGGACTTCCGCGGCCTCGACGACGTCCTCGCCGCCCTCGAGCGCGCCGCGGACGAGTGGGGCGAGAACTTCGAGCCGCCGCTCGTGCTGCGGCGCCTGGTCGCCCAGGGCCGGCTCGGCGCCAAGGCCGGGCAGGGCTTCTACCCCTACCCCCAGCCTGACCCGGGCTACGAGGGGGCGCCCGTCAAGCTCGACCGGCGCGGCCACGTGGCCGTCGTCTGGCTCGACAACCCGCCGGCCAACTCCATCTCCCCCGACGTCGTCGCCGGCCTCGAACGCGCGTGGGAGGAGATCGAGGCCGACGACGCGGTGCGGGCGATGGTCGTCGCCTCGCCGAACCCCGCGCTCTTCTGCGCGGGCGCCGACATCAAGGCGTTCACCCGGATGGATGAGGCGGGCGGACGCGGCCTCCTCGACTCCGGCCACGGGCTCCTGCGCTCCTGGGAGCGGTCGCGGACGGTGACCATCGCGGCGGTCAACGGGCTCGCGCTCGGCGGCGGCTGCGAGCTCGTCATGGCCTGCGACTTCCGCCTGGCCGCCGAGTCGGCCACCTTCGGGCAGCCGGAGGTCAACCTCGGGATCATCCCGGGCTTCGGCGGCACCCAGCGGCTGCCGCGGCTCGTCGGGGAGGGCAAGGCGCTCGAGATGAACCTCACGGGGGAGTCCATCTCGGCCGACGACGCCTACGAGCACGGCCTGCTGCACCGGGTCGTGGCCGACCACGAGCTGTTCGACACGGCGATGGCCTGGGCGCGCAAGCTCGCCGGCCAGGCGCCCGTCGCGGTCGAGCAGATCAAGCGCGTCTCGCACGCGGGCGACCTCGACGAGGGCATCGAGGCGGAGAAGGGCGGCTTCGCGGCCGCCTTCGGCTCCGAGGACGCCCGCGAGGGGATCGGCGCGTTCCTGGCCAAGCGGACGCCGAAGTGGCAGGGGAAGTAGCCACCCCGGCCGCTCCCGGCGCTGCGCGCCTCGCGGAGCTCATCCGCGCGGCGCGCTCCGTGGTGGCGCTGACCGGCGCCGGGATCTCCGTTCCCTCGGGGATCCCGGACTTCCGCTCGCCCGGGACCGGGCTGTGGGCGAACGTCGACCCGATGGAGGTCGCCCACATCGACGCCTTCCGCCGCGACCCGAAGCGCTTCTGGTCCTTCTACGGCGAGCGCTTCGCGTCCCTGCGCGACAAGGTGCCCAACCGGGCGCACCTCGCCTTGGTCGAGCTCGAGCGCTCGGGGCGCCTGGACGCCGTGATCACGCAGAACATCGACGGGCTCCACGAGGCGGCCGGGGTCCGGACGCTGGTCGAGGTCCACGGCTCGATCAGCCACGCCTCCTGCCTGGACTGCGGCGGGCGGGTCGGCCTCGAGGAGGTCCGCGGCCGCCTCGCCGCCGATCCCGACGGGATCCCGCGGTGCCTCTGCGGGGACCCGCTCAAGCCGGACGTCGTCCTGTTCGGCGAGTACCTGCCCGAGGCGGCGATCGAGCGCGCCTCGGCGCTCGCCGCCGGCGCGGACCTCCTGCTCTGCGTCGGCTCGTCGCTCGAGGTCCACCCGGTGGCGGGCCTGCCCGCGCTCACCCTCGCGGCCGGCGGTCAGGTGGCGGTCATCACGAAGGGCCCGACGCCGTACGACGACGACGCGGCCGTCCGGCTCGGCGGCGACGTGGTCGAGGAGCTCGAGGCGGTGCTGGCGGAGCTCTGAACGCCAGGAGCGACACCTTGCGGAGACCCGCCCCGGGTCCTGTCCTGAGCGGAGCTATGGTCCTCTGCACCGTGTCGGTCCCCGAGCCCGCTTCGCCTTCGGCGGCCAGTCACTCGCAGACGTTGGATCGCGGCCTGCGGGCGCTCGAGGTGCTTGCCCGCCGTCCCGACGGCCTGACGGTCTCAGAGCTCGCTGGTGCGCTGGCCACCCACAGGGCCGCCGTGTACCGCCTGCTCGGTCCCCTCGCCGACCACCACCTCGTCCGGCGCGAGGCTGACGGCCGCTTCACGCTGGCCCCGGGGCTCATCGAGCTGGCCGCCGGGGTGCGTCCGCGCCTGCAAGAGGTATCCGAGCCTGTGCTCCAGCGGCTCGCCGACCGGCTCAGGGCCACAACCGCGCTGACCATCCGCGACGGCGACGAGGCCGTGGTCGCCGCCGTGGTGCTCCCGCGCGAGCCGCGCATGCACATCACCTACCGGTCCGGCATGCGCCATCCCTTGACCCAAGGCGCGCCTGGGCATGTGCTGCTGGCCGCCGGCTCGCCTGCCCGTGGCGAGCCGGAGGTGATCTCTCGCGCCCGCGAGCGACGCTACTCCGTTTCGCGCGGCGAGCTGCTGCCCGGCGCCACCGGCGTCGCCGCCGCGATCAGCGCTCCAGGCCACGAGCCTGACGCAGCGATCAGCGCCGTCTGGATCGCGGGCCTCGATCCGGAAGCGGTCGCGATCGACGTCATGGCGGCCGCGGACGAGATCGCGGTTGCCCTTTGGGCTCGGACCTAGGCCATCACCTCGGTGCGCTCGTCGACCGCGCTGTCCTCGAGGCCGGCGACCTCGCCGTCGGGGCCGAGGATGAGCGAGGACTCCTCATACCAGCTGTCGGGTGCGCGCGTACCCCAGAACGAGCGACACCGCACGTCGTTGACTGACCACCGCAGCGGCTCGTGGTCGGGATCCCCGGTGTAGTAGTCGCTCGAGTAGAGCTCGATGCGATGCCCATCGGGGTCACGGAGGTACACGAAGAAGGCGTTGGAGACGCCGTGGCGGCCCGGACCGCGCTCGATCACTCCGGCATGGCCGGCGGCGGCGAGCTGGTCGCACGCGCGCAGGACGGCGGCGGACTCGCCGACCCAGAAGGCCGTGTGGTGCAGGCGTGGGCCCCGGCCCGCCGTCAGCCCGACGTCGTGGACGGTTGGCTTGCGGAACAGCCACCCGGCGGTGATGCGGTCCTCCGGTCCGTCCGTCGCGATGTACTCCGAGCAGCGGAAGCCCAGCCCGGTCCAGAAGCGGAACGCCGCCTCGGGACGCGGCGTGTGCAGGTTGAGGTGGTCGAAGCGCAGGATCGGTGCGCCGCGCTGCAGGTCGAAGCGCTGATGCGAGGTCTCGACCTGCTGCATGACGTGGAAGAACTCGAGCGGGTAGCCGAAGGGATCGGCGGCGCGCAGGACGCGACCGATGGCTGGGTCAGGCGCATCGACCCAGTGGGTGGGTAGGCCTTGCGCCTCGAGGTCGGCAGCCAGGAGGTCGAGGTCTTCCTCGCCGCGGACCCGGAAGCCGAGGCGCGCCGCCGCCGGTGTCTCCGCCCGCCGCAGGACCAGCGAGTGGTGTGCCCGCTCCTCCCAGCCGCGCAGGTAGATCGCATCCTCGGTGCGTGCTGCGACCACCATGCCGAGCAGCTCTGCGTAGAAGTGCTCCGAGACGCCAAGGTCGCGGACCCGAAGCTCCGCGAAGGCAGCGCGGACGATGTCGTAAGCCGGGGTCGCAACGGGTGCGCGAACCAGCTCGGTGGCAGTGGTCATGGTGTCGCTCCTCCTAGATGATTGATTCCGAATTCCCGCATGGCCGGATGACGTGCCTGACGCATCACTGGATCGGCGCCCGGAAGATCGCCGATAACCCCGCTATCGGCTTCACTTCCGGGCACCGCCCAGCTCGGTCAGGCCCGCCCCCGCCCACGCGGCCCATTCGGAATCAACCATCTAGTCGCCGAGGCCGAGTCGGGGGATCGCATGCGTGCCGAGCGCGATGTGCACGATCTCCGTCTCGCAGTAGAAGTCGAAGGCGTAGTCCCCGCCCTCGCGACCGATCCCACTGTCCTTCACGCCGCCGAAGGGCGTCCGCAGGTCGCGCACGTTTTGGGAGTTCACCCAGCACATGCCCGTGTCGATGGCGTGCGCGACGCGATGAGCGCGCTGCAGATCATCCGTCCAGACGTAGGCCGCCAGCCCGTAGGGCGTGGCGTTGGCGAGGCGGACGGCTTCGGCCTCGTCGCGGAACGGCATCGCCACCAGCACCGGGCCGAAGATCTCCTCCTGGAAGACCGCCATGTCCTCGTTGACGTCGGCGAGAACCGTCGCCTCGAGGTAGTTGCCGGTGTCCAGTCCTTGAGGTCGTGCACCGCCGGCCAAGAGGCGGGCGCCCTCCGCTGAGGCGATGTACTGCAGGACGCGCTCATGATGCTCGGGCCGGATCAAGGGGCCGAGCTCGGTGCGCGGGTCGAACGGATCACCGACGCGGATGCGCTTGGCTCGTTCGGCGACCTCGCCGACGATGCGCTCATACAGCGGCTCCTGGACCAGCAGCCGGGACCCGGCCGTGCAGCGCTGGCCGTTCATGGTGAAGATCTGCGCCAGGACCGCATCCACGCACGGCTCCGGATCGGCGTCCTCGAAGACGATCACCGGTGATTTGCCGCCCAGTTCGACCGAGGAGCGCTTGAGCGTCGGGGCGCCGGCGGCGATGATGGTCTGCCCGGTGGTGGTCTCACCGGTGAAGCAGATCAGGTCGACCCCCGGGTGACGTGCCAGCGGCGCGCCCGCCGTCTCGCCGAAGCCGTGGACGACGTTGAACACGCCCGCCGGAACGCCCGCCTCCTCCAGGACCTCGGCCAGGTAGGTGGCCGTCAGCGGGGACCACTCCGCCGGCTTGAGGACCACCGTGTTGCCGGCAGCGAGCGCAGGGGCGATCCGCCACGTGGAAAGCATGAGCGGTGCGTTCCACGGCATGATGAGTCCAGCGACGCCAACCGGCTTGCGGATCGTGTAGTTCAGGAACTCGTCGCCGACCTGGAAGGCCCGCCCGTGCAGCTCGGGCACGACGCCGGCGTAGTAGTCGAAGTTCTCGGCCGCCCGCATCGCGAGCCCCTTCATCTGGGCGATCGGCATGCCGATGTCGGCCACCTCGCGGCGGATGAACTCGTCCTCGTGGTCTCGGATGACGGCGGCGACGCGACGCAGCACCGCGGCCCGTTCCGACGCCTTCAGCCGGGGCCAGGGTCCGTCGTCGAAAGCGGTCCGGGCCGCTTGGACGGCCGCTGTGACGTCTTCCTCGCCTCCGTCCGCGGCGTGCGCGAGCACCGCGTTGGTCGCCGGGTTGAGCGTCTCGAACGTCGCGCCAGACGCGCTCGAGCGGAACTGGCCGCCGATGTAGTGCCGTTGGAGGCCGAACTCCATCGCCGGCTTCGCGACCGCAGCTCTAGTCATGGGGAGGGAGGTCATGATGATGCGAAATCATATCGAATCGTCTACGATCCGCGCATGAGCTCTGCTGAGGTTGACACCATGCAGGTGCGCCGTCTCGCCTGGTCCGGCGTCGAGGTGACCCTCGGCGAGGCCCGCTTGCTGATCGATCCGCTCGAGCACGTGGCGGCTTTCGAGCCCGTGCTCGGCAAGCCCAAGAGCCCGGTACCGCCGGTCGACACTCCGCCCGGGACCCACGCCCTGATCACGCACATCCATCCCGACCACTTCGACGTCGACCTGCTCGCTCGGCTCGCGCCCGAGGGCACGGTGGGCTGCCACTGGCCGCTGGCGGTCGCGATGGCCGACGCCGGCGTCGTGGCCGTCGGCCAGGAGGTCGGGACCAATCGTCAGATCGGCCCGTTCACGGTCACGCCGGTCCCCTCACTGGACTGGCGTGGCGACGATCAGGTCGCTTGGGTGGTCGAGGGCGCGGGTCGCCGGATCATCCACTGCGGCGACACCATGTGGCACGGGAGCTGGTGGAAGATCGCCCGGGAGTACGGTCCCTTCGCGGCTGCCTTCGTTCCCATCAACGGCGTGATCGCCCGCTTCGAGGGCTACGAAGCCGACGTGCCCGTCACCATGACGCCGGAGCAGGCCATCGAGGCGTGCGTGGTGCTGGGCGCTGAGGTCGCCTGCGCGATGCACCATGGCGTCTTCGATCATCCGCCGGTCTACGTCGAGCAGCCCGATGCGGTGCGGCGGTTCCAGGACGCCGGCGGGAAGCGGGGGATCGCCACGGCCGTGCTCGACGCCGGCGAGATGGTCCCGCCTCTGGTCGCGGTCTAGTGGCCGTCCCCGCAAGTACGGTGCGTCTCCGGCGGCCACTCCCCGGAGCCGGACCGTACTTCCGGGCACGACCACTAGGAGGCTCGGCTGCGCAGCACGGCGGCAGCGTCGCCCATCACCGTGGGGCGGGATGGGCGGTCCCGTTTCCGGCGGCATCGAGCGCCGGCGTCCGACCACCGGCGAAGCCCGCCGCGCGGGTCCGTTCGATCGCCGCGCCAACGCGGAAGGCCGTGACGTCGTCGTAGGTGCGCGCCGCGACCTGCACCCCGGTCGGCACGCCGTTGGATGCCCACCCCGACGGGACCGCAAGGACGGGACAGGCGCTGCAGATGTTGAAGGCCGGAGTCAACGACGCGTCGGAGAAGTGCTCGACCGCAACGCCGTCTACGAGGAGCGGGGTGTCCACGTAGTCCTCGCCGGCAGCGAAGGCGAGCGCGCCGATGGTCGGCATGATGAGCGCGTCGAAACGCTCAAGCAGCTCGTCCAGGCGCCCCTGCACCGCGGCCTCGAGCCTGAGCCCCTCGTCAGCCCGAACGAGGCTGGCCGCCTCGACGCCCTTGCGCGCGAAGGCGAGCGTGTAGCCCGTGATGGCGCCCGGATCAGCTTCGGCCAGCGCCAGCAGCTCGGCGGCGAACCCGTCACCGAAGTGAGCCCAGAACGCCCGCTTGATGTCGTCAAGCCGCCAGGCGATCTCGACTTCTTCGACGAGCGCGCCTTCTGCACGCAGCGCCTCCGCCGTCGCGCGGGTGTTGTCCTGTACCTCAGGCTCGACCGGGAGGTCGCCCGGCGTGGGGCAGTAGGCCACCCGCAAGCCGCGCACGTCGTCGAGCGACGTGGGAATGGGAAGGGCGGGTCGCAGCGACCGGTGATCGCGTGAGTCCGGCCCGACCATGACGTTGTGCAGCAGCGCACAATCGGCGACGGAGCGTGCCATCGGTCCGTGGTGGAAGTAGGGGTCCATGCCGGCGGGTGGCAGGACCGGGATGCGGGCGTGCGGCGGCTTGAAGGCGACGATCCCGTTGAAGGACGCCGGCGCCCGCAGCGAACCGCCGATGTCCGATCCCGTGGCCAGCGCCGCGGTGCCGGCCGCCAGGCTCGCCGCTGAGCCGCCCGACGAGCCGCCTGCGCTCGCCGCGAGGTTCCACGGGTTTCGCGTCACGCCCCAGCGCAGGGTGTGCGAGAGGGGCATGCAGCAGAACTCCGAGGTCGTGGTCCGGGCGTGGACGACGGCACCGGCGGTCATGATGCGCTCGAGCCCGATCGCGGTCACGTCGGACGCACGCGGTGCTCGCAGCAGGGTTCCGTCGGTGACCGCTCGACCCGCGATCGGCTGCTCCTCCTTGGCGGCCACGGGGAGGCCCTCGAGTGCTCGCGGCGCCTCGGGGGCGCCCGCGGCGTACCGCTCCTCGGCCCGGCGCGCCTGGATCAGGGCTCCATCGAAGGCCTCTTCCGCGAAGGCGTTGACCTGCGGCTCCACCCGCTCAGCGCGATCGATGAGCGCCTGAAGCAGCTCAACCGGCGAGAGCTGGCGCGCACCGAAGCGGTGCAGTGCCTCTGTCGCCGACAGGTAGTGCAGCTCGCTCACTGGATCGGCATCGTACCGCATTAGATGTGCGATCTGATCTGATCATGGTACGTTGCTGGAGACACGATCGCTGGAGGCGAGATGAAGCACGCCAGGCACGATGACCTCAACGTGACGCCGGTTCGCCCGGGAGTCGAGCGCCGCGTGTTCTCCGGTGAAGGCGCCACGCTCGCGTGGACGACGCTCGCGCCGGGGCACACGCCCCGGCCGCACAGCCACGGCTTCGAGCAGATCGTCTACATCGTGTCCGGCCAGGCCAGGTTCTCCGTGGGCGAGGAGGAACGGCTGATGGGGCCGGGCGACATGGTGGTCGTACCGCCCAACGCCGAGCACTGGGCGCAGACCGTCGGCGAGGAGCCCGTGGTCGACCTCAGCATCTTCACGCCCAAGCGAGACGAGTACGCGGCGGAGGAAGCCACCGCATGACGCCGGACGCGGGCGGCTCCGCTCGCCTCCGCCGTGGTCCCGCCTCCTTGCACGAGCGTCTCGGTCGCGGCGAGGCGCTGTTGGGGACGTTCGTCAAGTCCGCCGATCCCAACGTCACCGAGATCGTCGTGCGCTCCGGCTACGACTGGCTCGTCGCCGATCTCGACCACTCCACCCTCACGCTGCCCGAGGTGGCCACCATCGTGCGCACGGCTGAGCTGGAGGACGTGCCGGTCATCGTGCGGCTCACTCCGGGCTCGCTGGACCTGGCCGGTCGCGCGCTCGACGCCGGGGCCGCCGGCATCCAGGTCACCGACGTGAGCACGGCTGAGATCGCCGCCGCTGTGTCCGCCGCCGCGCTCTACCCGCCGCGAGGCCGGCGCGGGCTGGCCTTCTCGCACCGCGCCGCCTCGTTCGGGCTCGAGCCTGCGGCTTCCTACCTGGAGCGCGCTCGCACCTCGGCGATGCTCATCGCTCAGATCGAGAGCGCCGAGGGTGTCGCCGCGCTACCGGACCTGGTCGGCGATGCCGCCATCGACGCCTTCTTCCTCGGGCCGACGGACCTCGCCGCCAGCCTCGGGCACGCCGGGGACCAGGACCACCCCGTCGTGCGCGACGCGCTTGCACGAGCCGCCCGCATCGTCCTGGCCCACGACAAGGTGCTCGGCGTGTTCGCCCGCAGCGCCCAAGAGGCGTCCGACTGGCGCCATCGCGGCGCAACGCTGATCGCGTGCGGTTCGGAGCTTTCGCTGCTCGCACGCGCCTTGCGCGCCGACGTCGAGCGCTTCAGCGACTCGGCGTCTCCCCCGCCACCACTGAGCGCTGTCGCGCGATGAGCTCGCCGGTCGCCGCACCGTCGGATCGAGCCCGCGCTCTCGTGCGCGGCGCCTACGACCTGCACGTCCACGTGGCCCCGGACATCATCCCTCGGCGCATCGACGACGTCAGCCTGGCGCATCGGTTCGCCGAGACGGGGATGGCCGGCTTCGCCCTGAAGTCCCACTACGCGCCGACCGCCGAGCGGGCCGCCGTCGTGCGCGGCGTGGTGCGCGACGTCGACGTCCTCGGTGCCGTGGTGCTCAACTCGGCGGTGGGCGGCATGAACCCCGTCGCCGTCGAGGTTGCCGCCCGCGCGGGCGCCAGGATTGTGTGGCTGCCGACCTTCGATGCGTTCAACGAGACCGCCGGGCGGGTACCGCCGCCTACCGGGACCCGACTGCCGGTGTGGGCGCAGCTGCAGCACGAGCTTCGCGCCGACGGCATCGACACCCCGGCGGTCGCGATCATCGACGACAGCGGCCGGCTGCTGCCCGAGGTGGTCGATGTGCTTCGCGTCATCGCTCGGCACCAGCTGGTGCTCGCCACCGGTCACCTGTCTCGCGACGAGATCTTCACCGTGGTCGCGGCGGCCGCCGACCTCGGCACCACGGACATCGTCGTGACGCACCCGGAGTTCCCGTCACAGGACCTCTCCGTGAGCGACCAGCTCGAGCTGCTCGCTCATGGCGTCGTGCTCGAGCGCTGCCTGACGCCGTCGCTCACAGGCCGCGTGAGCTTCGAACGGGTGATCGAGGCGACCCGCGAGACAGGCCCTGAGCACACCTTCCTGTCCTCGGATCTCGGGCAGGCCGCGAACCCCCCGGTCGAAGACGGGCTCGCCCACTTCGCTGACCGGTTCCTCGACGCCGGGTTCGACGACGAGGAGGTCCACACCATGGCGGTCGTCAACACGCGACGGCTGGCGCTCGGGACCGCCCGGGCGCTCGCCGGCAGCACTTCACATGCGAAGGAGCACCGATGAAGGAGAACCTCTTCGAGCACGATGTCGCGCACGTCGCGCACGCCGAGCTGTTGACGCCCAAGCCGGAGGCGAGCGAGCGCTTCTTCGTCGAGCTGCTCGGGATGGAGGTGGAGGCGCGCGAGAACGGCTCGGTCTACCTGCGCGGGTTCGGCGACTACGAGCGCTACTGCCTCAAGCTCACCGAGGCGCCGACGACCGGACTCGGCCATCTGGCGCTCCGCGCGCGCAGCGACGCAGCGCTCAAGCGTCGCGTCGCGGCGCTGGAGCAGGCCGGATCCGGGTTGGGCTGGGTCGACGGCGACATCGGCCATGGGCCCGCGTACCGCTTCTGCGACCCGGACGGCCACCGGTTCGAGATCTACTACGAGACCGAGCGCTACGTCCCGGAGGACGCGCTCAAGCCCTCCATGAAGAACCAGCCGCAACGCTACGGCGGGCGCGGCGTCTCCGTCCGCCGGTTCGACCACCTCAACCTCCTCACGCGCGAGATCGCCGCCAATCGCGCGTTCATGCAGGAGCACCTCGGCTTCCGGCTGCGCGAGAAGGTGCAACTCGACGACGGGCGCGAAGCCGGCGCCTGGATGAGCCTGGGCATCCTGGCGCACGAGGTCATCTACGTGCTCGAGGCCTATCCGACGCGGGGCCGCCTGCATCACCTTGCCTTCTGGGTGGACAGCCGCGAGGAAGTGCTGCGCTCGGCCGACCTGTTCCTGGACCATGACGTTCCGATCGAGGCGGCGCCCTCGAAGCACACCGCCTCCCAGTCGTTCTACTGCTACGTGATCGAGCCGGGCGGCAACCGCGTCGAGATCACCACGGGCGGTTACCTGGTCTTCGATCCTGATGCCCCACCCACGGTCTGGTCGGAGGCCGAGTACGCGCGAGGGCCGGCCTGGGGCGCCAAGCTCCCGGCCAGCTTCAACACGTACGGGATGCCGCCGTTCGAAGGCGAGGCGGTCGACGCTCCGCTTCAGGGCGGCGCGCGTCTCGCGCGAGCCGAGGCGGCGATCCGATGAGCCCGCACGCCGCCCTGGACACCGACGCAGCGCCCAACAAGCCCGTCGGCCACGTTGTCCACGCCCCCGCGTGGACTGCCCCGATGCCCGAGCACGTGGTGCTCGAGCAGGTCGCCGTCCAGTACCCCGATGGTCACGCACAGCCGGACGTACTGCGTGAGCCACTGGAACGGGCAGTGACGCTCGAGCACGGACCCGGCCAGGTGGACCGAGCCACGTACTCGGACCCCCACGGATCGCGCAACGACATCCTGCTGTGCTACTGGACCGATCCCCACGAGCACCGGCGCTGGGCAGCGCAGCCGGACGTCGCCCGACTGTGGAGCGGCGCGCACGACCTCGGGTTGGGCGTGGGGCGCTGGCGCGAGCTGCTGCAGCTCCAGGGCGAACGCCTCGAGACCCTCGACTCCGCAGGCGTCGCAGGGCGCGGGTTCTCGGCACTGGGCGATCTCGCTCCCACCGGCGTGCACGAGTACTGGGGCGCGATGCGCGACCGGATCTCCGCCTCCCACACCGACCCCCTCAACGGGGACGCCGTCGCCGGGCCGCGCGCGGCCGGTAGGCGGGAGTCGCAGCCCCGGAAGCTGACGCTACGCGCACCCGAGAACGTGTGCTTCATCCGCACGGGCCAGGACTGGAGCCACACGCGCGGGCAACAGCGTGAGACCTACGAGCAGACGGTCGCCCCCGTCCTCGAGCAGGGCGCGGACTTCCTGCGTGACCATCCTGACGAGACGGGCTGCCTGTCGTCGCGCCTGGTGCGCGAGATGGATGCGGACTGGCAGCCGCAGGACCGCTCCTGCGTGCTGGCCTACTTCCGCTCGTTGGGGCACTTGGAGCGGTGGACCTGGTCGCATCCGACGCACATGGCCATCTTCGACGCCTTCATGGGACTCGTGTCCCAGGCCGGCGGCGACGTCCAGCTCCGGCTCTGGCACGAGGTGGCCGTCTTGACCAGCGACACCCTCGGGCTCGAGTACCTGAGCTGCCACCCGGACACCGGACTGCTCGCCACGTTGGGACGAGACGACCACCAGGAGGAGGACCAAGCATGAGCCTCGAGCACCCGAAGTACACCGCCGCAGTCGTGCAGGCGACACCCGTCTACCTCGACCTCGAGGCGACCGTCGACAAGACCGTTGCCCTCATCGCCGAAGCCGCTTCCAACGGCGCCCGCCTCATCGTCTTCCCGGAGACCTGGGTCCCCGGCTACCCATACTGGGCGTGGCTGGGCTCGCCGGCCTGGACCGCGCAGTGGGTGCAGCGCTACTTCGACAACTCGCTGGCGCTGGACACCGAAGCGGAGCACACGCTGGCCGAAGCGGCGCGCGAGCATGGCATCCACGTCTCGCTGGGCTGCAGCCTGCGCGACGGCGCCAGCCTCTACATGGGACAGATCCTCTACGACGACGAGGGACGCCGCATCGCCGCCAGGCGAAAGCTCAAGCCCACTCACCTCGAGCGGGCGGTCTTCGGCGAGGGACAGGGCGACAGCCTCGCCGTCCATGACACCGAGCTGGGACGCGTCGGGGCGCTGTGCTGCTGGGAGCACTTCCAGCCGCTGACCAAGTACGCCATGTACAGCATGAACGAGCAGGTCCACGCCGCCGCGTGGCCGAGCTTCTCCTTGCTGCCCCAGGTCTACGCCCTCGGCCCCGAGCTCAACGACGCCGCCAGCCAGATGTACGCCGGCGAAGGCGGTTGCTTCGTCCTGGCCGCGACCACGCCCGTCAACGAGCAGATCGTCGAGATGCTGTGCGATACGCCCGACAAGCGCGAGCTGCTCCTGGTCGGTGGCGGGAAGTCGATGATCTTCGGCCCCGACGGCTCCCGGCTGTGCGAGTACCTCCCGCCTGAGCAGGAAGGCATCCACTACGCCGAGCTCGACCTCGGCCTCATCTCGCTCGCCAAGATGGCAGCCGATCCGGCCGGCCACTACGCGCGGCCTGACGTCACCCGCCTCGTGCTCGACCGCCGCGCCAGCGTGCCGGTCACGTACTTGGACACGGAGGCTCCGCAGGTCGTCGCTGACGAGCCGCCGGCTCCGGACGGGGACGAGGTCGTGCCCGCCGGGGTGGGATGACCCCCGAGCCGGCCGTGACGGTGCTCGCGTCAGCTGCCGGCCTTGATCGGATGCTCGACGCGCCAGCGGCGGAAGCTCTCGACGGTGTGGAGCTTGTGCTCGCGCGCGGCGCGCTCGATCTTCGCCGGCGGGGCACCGCCCTCTAGCAACTCGATGAGCCGATCATGCTCCTGCACCGATGCCGCCCCGCGGTAGGGGATCTGCACGAAGACCGTGCGGCGGATGGCGTCCAGCCGCCGGGCGACGTCGCGGGCCATCTCCACCAGCGACGGGTTCGGGCAGTGGTCGAAGATGATGCTGTGGAACTCCTGGTTGAGCCGTCCGAACGCGAGCGTGTCCATGTTCTCCATGGCCTCCCGCATTCGCCGGTTGATCGAGCGCAGCTCTTCGATGTCCTCAGGAGCCAGTTCCTTCGCGGCGAGCGCCGTGGCGTAGCCCTCGAGCAGGGCCAGGACGACCATCTCCTCGTCGAACAGGCCGGGGTCGGCAGGCGCGACCTGGGCGCCGGCGTTGGGCCGGTAGACGACCAGGCCCTCGGCCTCCAAGCGTCGCACCGCCTCTCGAACGGGCAACGCGCTCACCGCGAACTCGGCCGCGAGGGATTCGATGACGACGCGATACCCGGGTCCGAACGCACCGCTGAGGATCCGCTCACGGAGCTGGCGATACACCCACTCCTGTTTGGTCAGTCGTTCAGGCTTGGCCGCCGCCATCCCACCTCTTCTCCTGTGCTTGTCGGCCGCCCGCCGCCTTCAAGCGGCGATCAGATACGAACGGACTATATGGTCGCGGCGGGTCACCACGCTGGCGCGGTCGTCGAGGCGAGCGCGACGAGGCAGCCGGACGGCAGACGGCACGGCACGGCGGGCGCCTTCGTCCTTGGGTGCCGGGTCTGCGGCGAGAGAAACGCTGTGAGCGGCAACGCGCCAGAGTGTACAACTATGTTGCGCACCGCACAAATAACGGACACACTACGTCGGGTAATCGTCGACTGACTGAAGGAGCTGTCCAGATGGGAGCCCGCACCGGCCAGGAGTACATCGACCGTCTCGCCGAGACCCGCCCCACGGTGGAGATCAACGGCGAGCGCGTGCTCGGTGCGATCCCCGAGCACCCCGCGCTCGCCGCCGTCGTGCGCAGCTACGCGGAGCTGTACGACCTGCAGCACTCCCCGGAGCTGCGTGACGTGCTCACGTACGAGTCGCCGACCAGCGGCGACCGCGTCGGCACGTCGTTCATGGTGCCGCACACCGCCGAGGACCTGGCCCGGCGGGGCGCCGGGTTCAAGGCCTGGGCCGACCACAGCCTCGGCACGCTCGGCCGTACCGGTGACTACCTCAACTCCGCGCTGATGGCGCTCAGCGAGGCCGGCCCCTGGTTCGCGCAGGCCGACGC
The DNA here is from genome assembly GCA_937871635.1 of uncultured Solirubrobacter sp. Lineage (GTDB taxonomy): Bacteria > Actinomycetota > Thermoleophilia > Solirubrobacterales > Solirubrobacteraceae > JACCYI01. The sequence continues at coordinate 2,388 of CALMNS010000009.1, read as the reverse complement.
CCGCTTCGCCGACAACGCCGCCGCCTACTACGAGAAGGTGCGCGAGGAAGATCTGCTCACGACCCACACCCTGATTCCGCCGCAGGCGAACCGGGCCGTCGGGCCGGGGCAACAGGTCGACGGCCGCGCGCTCGGGGCGCACGTGGTCGGCGAGGACGACAACGGCATCGTCATCCGTGGCGCGCGCATGCTCGCGACGATCGGTCCGATCGCCGACGAGCTGCTGGTGTTCCCCTCCACGGTGCTCAAGGGCACGCCCGACGATGCCCCGTACTCGTTCGCCTTCGCCATCAACTGCGACGCGCCTGGCCTGCGCTTCATCTGCCGCGAGAACCTCGACTACGGGCGTGACCACCCCCTTGGGGGCCGCTTCGACGAGATCGACGCCGTCGTCGTCTTCGACGACGTGCACGTGGCCTGGGAGCGGGTCTTCATGCTCGGAAACCCCGAGCTGTGCAACGGCTTCTACAACGACACCTCGGCCGTCGTGCACATGGCCCACCAGGTGACCACCCGGACCACGGCGAAGGCAGAGGCCTTCCTGGGACTGCTGTCTTTGATGACCGAGGCCATCGGGATCGAGCAGTTCACGCACATCCAAGAGGACCTGGCTGAGGTCGTCACGATCGTCGGCACGCTGCACGGGCTCATCCGAGCCGCCGAGGCCGACGCCGCTCCCAACGAGTTCGGGGTCTGCACGCCCGCCTGGGAGCCGCTCAACACCGCCCGCAACTGGTTCCCCAAGGCATCGCAGCGGCTGCCCGAGATCGTCCGCAAGTTCGGCGCCAGCGGCCTGATGGCGATCCCGACCGAGGCCGACCTGGCCGGCAGCGCCCGCGAGGACGTCGAGCGCTACCTGCAGTCGGCGGCGCTGTCGGGCCCCGAGCGGGTGCGGCTGTTCCGGCTGGCCTGGGACCTGTCCACGTCCGGCTTCGCCGGTCGCCAGAACCTCTACGAGTACTACTTCTTCGGCGATCCGGTTCGCATGGCGGGCGCCCTGCTCAAGGCCACCGATCGCGAGCCCTACAAGGACCGGGTCCGCGGCTTCCTCGAGCGTGTCACCGAGTCCGAGCCGGTCCCGGCATGACCACCACGCTCGCCCCGCGCTCGCTGCGCTCCTGTCTGGGCCGCTTCGCGACCGGCGTGGTGGTCGTCACCTTCGACGGCCCCGATGGCCCGCGCGGCATCACCGTGAACTCGTTCACGTCCGTCTCCACGGAGCCGCCGCTGGTGCTCGTCAGCGTGGCCCGCCGTGCCCGGTCCCATGACGCGCTCGCAGGCCGGCCATTCTGCGTCAACGTGCTCGGCGCCGAGCAGGAGCCGATCGCCCGGCAGTTCGCCGGAGCCGCCGGGGATCCCGCCGTCTGGGTGGAAGGCGCCGCGATTCCACACCTTGCCGGCATGCTCGCCCATCTGGAGTGCCGGCCGTGGCGCAACTACGACGGCGGCGACCATACGCTGTTCCTCGGCGAAGTCGTCGACTTCGACTATCGCGACGGCGCCGCACTGGGCTTCCACACGAGTGCGTTCACCTCGATCGCCGAGAGCCAGCTCGGCATCGAGGACCTGATCTGAGCCTCGTGGCCCTCGACCTCGACACCCTGCCGCCCGCCGGCACCTACGCCGGTGCCCAGGTGCGAGACTCGCTCACCGCCGAGGCAGGAGGCGACTGAGATGGCGCTGCCCGAGGGCCTCGTTCCCACCAAGGTCGTCGCCGTGCACCTGAACTACCGCAGCCGCGCCGAGCAGCGGGGGCGGGTCCCGAGCGAGCCCTCGTACTTCCTCAAGCCACCTTCCTCGATCACGGAGGGCGGTCCGGTGGTCCGCCCACACGGCGCGGAGCTGCTGGCCTTCGAAGGCGAGGTCGCGCTCATCCTGGGGGCCAGCGTCCGTGACGCGACGCCGGAGGAAGGTGAGCGCGCCATCGGCTGGTACGCGCCCGCCAACGACTTCGGTGCGCACGACTTCCGGTGGGCCGATCGCGGCTCCAACCTGCTGTCCAAGGGCCAGGACGGCTTCACGCCGATCGGGCCGGCGGTCGCCGCCTCGGAGGTCGACGCCGGCGTTCTGCGCCTGCGCACGCGGGTCAACGGCCAGATCGTGCAAGAAGCCGACACCAGCGAGCTCCTCTTCGGCTTCGGGCAGCTCGTCGCCGACCTCTCGCGTTTCATGACGCTCGAGCGCGGCGACGTGATCTTGACCGGCACGCCGGCGGGCACCGGTGTGGTGGAGCCCGGCGACGTCGTGGACGTCGAGCTGCAAGGCGCGGGATCCGTCCGCAGCACCGTGGTGGCCGGTGAGCGGCCGCTCGCCGCGCACGGCGCCATGCCGCGCGCGACGGCCGCCGCGCGCGCATTCGCCATCGGTGTCAACGCGCCGCGCCCGGCC
>CALMNS010000008.1 GCA_937871635.1 uncultured Solirubrobacter sp. | reverse complement strand
GTCTCGACGCCGATGCCCGAGGCGGCGCCGGTGACGATGGCGCGCCGACCGGTCAGGTCGAGGCCGTCGACGACCTCCAGCGCGGTGGTCCGGTCACCGAAGTCGTTCGTGATGAGGGTCATGGCGACGACAGTACCAACTGGTTGGTTTCTTCTACAGTGTGGCGCATGAGCCCAGTGCGGGACGGTCAGCGCAGCCGACAGCGCCTGCTCGAGGCGGCGACCGCCGAGTTCGCCGCCTTCGGCATCGCCGGTGCCCGGGTCGACCGCATCGCCGCGACGGCCGGGGTCAACAAGGCGCAGATGTACGGCTGGTTCGGATCGAAGGAGGGACTGTTCGAGGCCGCGTTCGGTGAGCACCTGCACCGCATCATCGACGTCGTCCCGTTCAGGCCCGACGACCTGCCCGCCTACGCCGTCGCGCTCTACGACTCGTACGTGACCGACCCGGAGCTCGTCCGCCTGGCCAGCTGGAACCGGCTCGAGCGGGTCCCGACCGGGGAGCTGCTCGCCGCGCACCCCGGGCACGCCGACGCCAAGTACGACGCGATCGCACGCGCCCAGGCCGACGGGCAGATCGTGGCCGGCATCCGGCCCGACGAGGTCTACGCGCTGATCATCGCGCTGGCCGGTACGTGGTCGCCGGTCAGCGCGACCTTCACCGCGTCACCCGAGGACGACGAGGCCGATCACGAGCGCCGCCGGGAGGTGCTGCGGCAGGTCGTCGCACGAGCTCTCGTGCCCTAGTCGCGCGCGGCGGTGCGCCGCTCGCGGATCGACTCAAGGCGATTGAGTTCCTCGCGTTCGACGCGACGTTCACCACCGGCGCGGAGCTCGCCGTAGACGGAGGTGGCTCGCTGCTCTGAGCGGCGGCGTTCGTCAACGATCCACTGCGCTCGGGTGCCATGGTCGGCACGAGCTCAGGGCGCTTGCCGTACGTGATCGGCGCCGCGGCGAGTCCCGGCACGGTCGTTCGCGGGCGCCGCAGTAGCGGGCCGCGCCCGCCACCCGGAGATGATGTCACAAGGTGCCAACGACTACACTCCGACGCATGGCTCGATGGGAACCGGACGCCCTCGGCAGGCTGCAGCGCGCCGCCCTCGCCCTCTACGGCGAGCGCGGGTTCGACCAGACCACCGTCGCCGAGATCGCCGAGGCGGCCGGGCTGACCAAGCGGACGTTCTTCCGCTACTTCGCAGATAAGCGCGAGGTGCTCTTCCGCGGCTCCGAGGAGCTCGAGGAGCTCATAGTGGCCGCGGTCGGCAGCGCCCCGCCGTTCACGGTGCCGCTCGACCCGGTGGCCGCCGCCCTGGACGCCGCCGCCACGATGCTCGAGCCGCGCAAGGAGTTCTCCGTCCGGCGCCAGCGGGTCATCGCCGCGAACCCGGAGCTGCAGGAGCGCGAGCGGATCAAGCTCGCGACGCTGGCCGCGGCCGTGGCGCAGGCGCTGCGCCTCCGCGGGGTCGGCGACCTTGCCGCCATCCTTGCGGCCGAGACGGGGATCACCGTCTTCCGGGTCGCGTTCGAGCGCTGGGTGGACCCGGCCAACGAGCACCCCCTCGACCGACTCATCCAGGACTCGCTGCACGAGTTGCGCGGCGCCGTCACGGCCGCGGTTCCCGTCGCCTCGTGACGAGCACGCTCGCGCCGGTCAGCCAGGCCGGGCGCCCCCGCCGAGGAAGGCGCGGGGGTTGGCTCGCATCATCGCGTCGACCTGGTCTTCCGCGACGCCGCGCTCGAGCAGCTCCGGGATGAGGTTCTGCTGGATGTAGCCGTAGTGCCAGTCCGGTAATGCCGCCCGGACGTCCCGCTCGGACCACCAGTCGGTCGCGCAGCTCACATCGTGCGAGAGCACGATGCGCTCGCTGTATCCGCGTCGGCAGAGCGCGACGAGCGTCTCGAGCTGCGTCTCGAGCGGTACGAAGGCTGCGAGCCCGCAGCGGTCGAAGCCGAGATAGGAGCCGGCCTCGATGAGCTCGATGCAGTAGTCGACGTCGGCGGTCTCGTTCGAGTGGCCGATGAGCACCCGCGACAGGTCCACGCCCTCCTCCCGCAGGATGCGCTGCTGGTCGAGGCCACGCCGGGACCCGGCGTGGGAGTGGGTCATGATGGGAGCGGCCGTCTTGAGATGCGCGCGCCCGACGGCACGGATGAGCCGTCCTATGTCGGCCGTGACTCCCGGCTCGTCGGTGCAGCACTTGATCGCTCCGGCGCGGATGCCGCTTCCTTCGATGCCTTCCTGAACGTCTCGGACGAAGAGGTCGACGAGGTAGTCGTCTGACTCGTCGTCGCCGTTGAAGAGCTTGCCGGGCCCGTTGAACTGCATCGGCCAGGGCAGCGTCGTGAAGGTGTAGTAGCCGGTGACGACGATGACCTGAAGACCGGTCCCCTCCACGGCCCGGCGGATCAGCCCGATGTTGCGCCCGAGCCCAGGTGCCGTCATGTCGACGATCGTGTCGATCCCCGACGCCTTCACCGCCGTGAGCTTCTCGCGGGCGACGGCGACGGCGGCGTCATCATCCCATCCGGCGAATCCCGGCCACGCCTCCTGCAACTCCGGCGACCGAAGGAAGATGTGCTCGTGCATCAGGGTCCTGCCGAGCTCGGATGCGTCGATCTCGCCTCCGACGATGGGGATGCTGGTCACTGCGTGGTCCTCCTTCGCGCCTGATCGGACGCTTGCCCGCCGGCTGGCCGCGGGTAATTCGAACTTGAGGTCAAGATCAAATGATGATAGACCGTGCGGCCTTGGCAATTACACGGATCGGTCCTGGGCGGCCGTCCGTCCCGGCGCAGGAGGAGAACTTGGCCAACGCGGCCGACATCGTGTGGGATCGCGCAGTGAACGCTCCCGAGGGCGACGCGCTCGTCGGGGCACGGGGGACCTGGAGCTCCGGCGTCCTGGGGCAGCGGTCCGCCGCCGTCACTGGACATCTGACCCGGGCCGGGATCGCACCTGGTGACCGGGTGCTGCTCGTCGCGCCGAGCGTTCCCGAGTTCGCCGCCGCCTACTACGGGATCCTGGCCGCCGGCGCCGTCGCCGTCACGGCCAACACCATGTCGACTCGCCGGGAGCTCGAGTACTTCGCCGACGACGCCGGAGTGAGCCTGACCCTCGCCTGGCACGACGCGGGCGACGCCAGCCGACAGGCGGCGAGCACCCTCGGCCTGCCGCACTGGGTGCTCGAGGACGACCTCGGCGGCCTGACGGGCGGCGATCCCGCCGGCGACCCGGCAACCGTTGCACCGGACCGCACGGCGGTGATCCTCTACACCTCCGGCACGACCGGCCGGCCGAAGGGTGCCGAGGTCACGCACGGCAACCTCGTGGCGTGCGCGACGGCGTTCACCGAGGTCATGCAGCTCTCGGCCAACGACCGCTTCGGCACGGCCCTCCCACTGTTCCACGTGTTCGGCCAAGCGGTCGTGATGGGCACCGTCATGCGCTCGGGCGGCAGCCTGTCGCTGCTCGAACGCTTCGAAGTGGGCGCGCTGCTCGACATGCTTCGCCGCGATCGCCTGACCGCGATGGCCGGCGTGCCGACGATGTGGAACGCCCTCTTGCGGTCAGGCGGACTTGCCCGTCCTGGCGACTTCGACGACCTCCGGCTGGCGGTCTCGGGCGGCGCGTCGCTGCCGACGGAGGTCCTGCGCGCCTTCGAGGAGCGTTTCGGCTGCATCATCCTCGAGGGGTACGGGCTGTCGGAAACGACCGGAGCGGCGACGTTCAACGGTCTCGACCGGCCGCGCAAGCCGGCGTGCGTCGGGATCGCCCTGCCGGGCGGCGAGGTCCAGATCCGCCTCGACGATGACTCCGAGGCGCCGGTCGACGAGGTGGGGGAGGTCTGCTACCGCGGCCCTTCGGTCATGAAGGGCTACTGGCGGCGGCCGGAGGCGACCGCAGAGGCGCTGCGCGGAGGATGGCTCCGTACCGGCGATCTCGGCACCAAGGATGCCGACGGCGACGTCCGGATCGTCGGGCGAAAGAAGGAGCTCATCATCCGCGGCGGCTACAACGTCTATCCGAGCGAGGTGGAGGAGGTCCTCTACCAGCATCCGGACATCGTCGAGGCGGCGGTGGTGGGCGTCCCCGATGATCATCTCGGTGAGGAGGTCGCCGCGGTGGTCGCGGTCCGCGAGGGCGCCCACCTCGAGCTCGAGCCGCTGCGAGCCTGGGCCAAGCGGTCGCTGTCGGCCTACAAGGTGCCGCACCTCCTGCAGGTCGTGGACGCCCTCCCCAAGGGCCCGACCGGGAAGATCCTCAAGCGGGAGATCGACGTGGCCGCCGTGCGCGGCACCGACGTCGCCCCTACCGGCCAGGGCGTCGCGTGAGCCTCCGCCAGAGCGCCGGCACGGCGCCCGACCTGCTGTTCGACGGGCCCTTGGCTCCTGGGGAGGCCATCGTCCAGGCGCTCGTCGGTGCAGGCGTCGAGGCGGTGCTCGGCATCCCGGGCGGCAACACGCACGTGATCTTCGACGCGCTGCACGACCATCGCGACGAGATCCGGACCGTGCTCGTCCGCGAGGAGTCGATCGCGTCGGTCATGGCCGAGACGTACGGCAAGCAGACCGGCCGCCCGGCGGTCCTGCTCGCCCAGGGGCCCTGGGTGATCTCCAACGCCGCGATGGGCATGCTCGAGGCGCTCACGGCGTCGACGCCGATGATCGTCCTCACCGACTTCACCGACGGCGGCGTGCTCTCGCATCACGCCGCGTACCAGTCGGCGACCGGCGAGTACGGCAACTGGGACATCCGGCAGAGCCTCGAGGGGATCACCAAGCTCACGACGGTGGCCCGGACCCCGGTGCAGGCGGTCCAGGCCGTGCAGCTCGCGGTCAAGCACTGCCTGGCGGGCCAGCCCGGACCGGTCGCGGTGGCGTTCGACAGCGTCGCGCTGACCGGGGAGGTCGTCGCCGACGGGCTGCCACGACTGTACCCGACGAACCACTACGTCCAGGGCGACCGACGAGCGGCCGACGACGTGGCCGTGACGCAGGCGGCGCGCGCGATCGCCCATGCCGAGCGGCCGGTGATCGTGGCTGGCAACGGCGTGCGCATGTCGGGCGCCGCCGACTCGCTGCTCGCGTTCGCCGCGACGGCCGGCGCGCCGGTGGTGACCACCAACGGCGGCAAGGGCGCACTGCCGGAGCGCCATCCGCTGGTGCTCGGCCTGATGGGGACCTTCGGACTGGAGCAGGCGAACGCGACGCTCGCTCGAGCGGACGTCGTCATCGCGGTCGGGACGAAGCTCGGTCCGGTCGACACGTGCGGCGAGAACCCGGAGCTGATCGACCCGACCCGGCAGCAGCTCTTCCAGATCGACAAGGAGCCGCGCAACGCCGGCTGGACCTTCCCGGCCTGCGCTCTGGTCGGTGACGCCCGCGCCACCCTCGAGCGGCTGGACGCGGCGCTCCGCGAGCTGGGACCGTCGACGGGCGCGGCGGCCGTCGAGCAGCGGCTCGCCGACGAGGAACTCGGCGGCTTCGAGACCTCCGCGTCGTCCTCCGACGCAGTCCCTCTGCTTCCGCAGCGCGTCGTGCGTGAGCTGTCGGACCGGCTGCCGAGTCACGCGGTCGCGTGCTGCGACGCGGGCGAGAACCGTCTGTTCATGGCGCACCACTTCCGGTCGGGCGCCGCCAACGGGTTCATCCAGGCGGCCGGGATCGGCGGGATGGGGTTCGCGATCCCGGCCGCCCTCGGGGCCAAGCTCGCCGAGCCCGAGCGCATGGCGGTCGCGGTCTGCGGTGACGGCGGGTTCTCCATGGCGATGAACGGCTTGATGACCGCCGTGGAAGCGCAGCTGCCGATCCTCGTCGTCGTCCTCAACAACCAGATGCTCGGTTGGGTCAAGCATGACCAGAGCGAGCGGGTCATCGCCTCCGAGTTCCACGACTTCGACCACGCGGTCATCGCGCGGTCGCTTGGTTGCCGCGGGCACCTCGTCCGCACACCGGACGAGTTCGTTGCAGCGATCGAGGCGAGCGTCGCTGAGCCGTCCGTCCCGACCGTCATCGACGTTCGCATCTCCGGCGACAGCTCGTTCAAGGAGACGGTCTCCTCCTTCGCCAGCCGCGAGTGGAAGCTCCTGATCTGAACGTTGCGGAGGGGGTGGGCGGCGGCAGCCGCAGCCCTCGCCGGGGCGCCGATGAGTCGAACTTGACGGCGCCTTCACATTGGGAGTAGTGTTCGCCTATGTCTCCATCCACACAAGTCCCGGTTCCGGGCGCCGAGCTGTACGTCGAGGACTCGGGTGAACGCGACCTGCCGGTCGTCGTGGCCCTCCACTCGCTGTTCATGGACGGGCGGATGTTCGACCGGTTCGCCGCCGACGCCGCCGGCCGCTACCGCGTCGTGCGTCCCGACTTCCGCGGCCAGGGTCGCAATCCCCCCGCGAGCGGCGACATCGTCACGATGGACGAGTGCGCGAGGGACATCGAAGCGGTGCTCGACGCGCTCGAGCTCGGCCCGGTCCACTGGTTGCTCTCGTCGATGGGCGGGGACGTCGGCCTGCGCGTCGCCGGGCGCCGACCCGAGCTCACGCGCTCGATCGTGATCACCGGGTCCTCGGCGCGCTCCGAACCTGACGAGCAGCTCGATCGCTTTCGGCAGTTCGTCCAGGACTTCAGTGAGCGGGGCTTCGTCGACGACCTCCTGGAGCTGCTCGTGGAAGTGATGTTCGGCGCCACGACCCGGTCGGACCCGAGCAAGGCCGACCTCGTCGAGCACTACCGCAACGAGTTCGCCGCGCTTCCGACCGGCTTGAGGCCGGCGTTCACCGGCGTCATCGAGCGCGCCAGCGTCGTGGATCTCCTGCCCGGCATCGAAGCGCCGACGCTCGTGGTCACGGGCGCCGAGGACATGCCCCGGCCGACGGAGTGGGCAGACGAGCTCCACGACCACCTGCCGAACTCCGAGCTGTGGCGGCTGGCCGGCGTCGGCCACAGCCCACTGCTCGAAGCGCCCGAGCTCGTCAACCCCCGCGCCCTTGAGCACTTCGACTCCGTGCAGAAGGGCGCCCGCTCGCCGGAGGGGGCGGCCCATGTCGACCGCTGACGCGACGTTCGCCGATCCCGAGTGGGTCGAGCGCCTGCGCGACGAGCTCGGCAGGGACCCAGCGTGGCGCAACGCGTCGCGCCGGTTCCTCGGGTCCTTCGAACTCCGGCACGACACGGGCGGCCTGGTCGTCGAGGTGGCCGACGGGCGGGTCGCCGCCCTCACGGCCGGTCCGGCGGCGCACGGGACGGACTTCACCGTGCAGGCCAGCGACGCCGCCTGGTCGCGGATGCTCGACGGCGAGTTCGACCTCATCAGCGGCGGGGCCATCGGCGAGGTCAGCCTCGACGGCGATGTGGTGCTCGCGATGCACGAGATGCGCACCCTGCACTTCACCCTCGAGGCGATGCGCCGCCTCTCCGGCGTCGGGACCGTGGAGCCCTCCGCAGCTCCGCGTCAGGTCCCGGCCAAGACGGTCGGTGGGTACGTCACGGTGGACGGGATCCGCACGTACTTCGAGGAGGCGGGCTCAGGTGCTCCGCTCGTGTGTCTGCACGCGGCGTGCCAGGACACGCTGATGTTCCGCCACGTGCTCGACGGCCTCTCGGACCGCTACCGGGTCATCACCCTCGACGCCCCAGGACACGGCAAGACGCTGATGCCGGGTGCGGGCCCGTTCACCGACATCACCCAGCACGCCGAGTTCAACGAGCACTTCATGGACGCCCTCGAGCTCGACCGGCCGATCGTCATGGGCTGCTCGATGGCCGGCAACATGGTGCTCGAGCTCGGCGCTCGCCGACCGGAGGGGTACCGGGCGATCGTCTCGTGCGAAGGGGCGGCGCACACGCCGACGATCGACGAGTTCACGCTGGACATGCTTGACGCCAACGGATCGGTCCTCGCCGAGGTGTTCGCCCGCTCGCTCACCGGCCCTCGAACCCCACCGGATCGCGCTGAGGAGGTCGTGTGGCAGCTGTGCCGGGCGACGCCGCAGATCATCAAAGCCGACCTGACGGGTTACACGGCGTTCGACCAGCGTGAGGCGCTCGGCGCGATCCGCGCTCCCGTCCTGCTGATCCGCGGCGACGCGGACTGGCTGGTCACCCAGGAGATGGTCGAGGAGACCGCCGCCCGCATCCAGGGCAGCCGCATCGTGGTGCTCGAGGGTACCGGCCACTACCCGATGACAGAGAACCCGGTCGAGTTCCTCGAGGCGCTGAGGCCCTTCCTCGCCGACGCCCTCGACCCACGACTTGCCGGTGTCTGACGCTGGGCCGAGCTGGCTCGGCTAGCTCAACGCCTTGCGCATCGAGGCGTAGCCCGCAGCGCTCGCCAGCGGCGTTCCTCCCAGTGCCAGGACTAACATGAGCCCGATGTCAGCATCGGATGCCGTCGGTGTCCGTTCAAGCGACGGTCCCCCCGGCCTGGCCCGCGAGGCGGTGTCGGGCTGGCTGGCGGCGGAGGGCGGGCTCGTCCGTCCGCTGACCTTCCGGCGGATCGGCCACGGCCAGTCGAACCTGATGTACGAGGTGAGCGACGCGAGCGGGCGCCGCGTCGTGCTCCGCCGGGCTCCGCTGGGACCGTTGCCGGCGTCTGCGCACGATGTCGCTCGAGAGCATCGGGTGCTGCGGGCACTGCAGCCGACTCGGGTACCGACTCCGCGGATCGTCGCGTACACCGAGGACCGGTCGATCAGCGACGTTCCCTGATGGCGATGGGTCACGTCGAAGGGCTCGTCGTCGCGGATCTCCCGGCCGCCGAGCGCCTGACGCCGGCGGTCCGGCGGAGGCTCGGCCACGCCATGGCCATGACGCTGGCGAAGGTGCACGACGTGGATCTGCGGGCGACGGGTCTGGAGGGATTGGCGTCCCATGAGCCGTACGCCGCGCGGCAGCTCAGGCGGTGGCGCCGCCAGGCGGACGAGTCGTCGACCGAGCTGCGTCCGCCCCTGTCGGAGCTCGCCGAACGACTCGAGGCGGGCCTGCCCGACCAGCAGGAGGCGACGCTTGTCCATGGCGACTTCCACTTGGGCAACGTCATCGCCGCCCCGGATGGCGAACGCATCCGGACGGTGCTCGACTGGGAGCTGTGCACGATCGGCGACCCGGTGGCCGACCTCGGAAGCCTGATGGCCGCCACCGAGCCCGAGTCGACGTCCGCAACGCCGCCGAGCGCGGCGCTCCCTCCGAAGCGCTCGCCGCGGACCTCCTCCGGCAGGCCGCGAAGGTCGCGGTTGACGCCGGACTGTAGGCACCCGCGGGCTCCACCCCGCAATGGGCGGCGCTTCCAGACTTGACATTGACCTCGACTTCATGTTAGATCGTCGCGGATGATGCAAAGACGGTCGCCTCCCGGCGGACGTTGCTCGACTGCAGAAGGAGGAAGTCGATGGAGGTCAGGAAGCGGAGGGTCCCGCTGGCTCTACTGACGTCGCTCGCGCTGGTCGGTGCCGGCTGCGGCGAGGACGACAGCGGCGGTTCGGCGGGGTCATCGGCGTCGAACGGCGGCAAGAAGTACACAATCGGACTGGTGCCGTTCTCGTCCGCGAACGCCACCAGCAACCAGGGCATCCAGGGCGTGCAGGCCGTCGCCAAGAAGAACGGGTGGGAGACGAGCGTCATCGACGCCGGAGGCGCCCCGGACAAGGCCGTCGGCGCGATCCAGACCCTCGTCCAGCGGAAGGTCGACGTGATCGTCACGACGGTGTTCCCGCCCGACAGCGTCTCGGGCGGCGCCCTGGCCGCGAAGGCGGCGGGGATCCCGATCGCGTCGCTCGGCGGAGGCACGGGCAACGGAGTCCAGGCGTCCTGGGACGTTGGGACGGAGTCCGGCAAGAGGATCGCCGAGCGGATGATCAAGGACACCGGCGGCGACGGCGCCCTGCTCGCCCTCGGCTACAAGCTGGGCTTGCCCTGCCAGCAGCGCGAGAAGGCACTGACCGACTCGATCAAGTCAGCCAGCTACGACCTCGACCGCCAGGAGGTCCCGATCCCCGGACAGGTCGAAGGCGGCACCAAGTTCGCACAGGCGTGGCTGGCTTCCAACCCGAAGAACGCGGGCAAGGCGACCGTCTGGGCCTGCTTCGACGAGCCGGCAGTCGGTGCGATCTCCGCGCTCAAGGACGCTGAGCGCAGCGACGTGAAGGTCTACGCCATCGACGGCCTGCCCCCGGCGTTTGACGCCATCCGGGACGGGACGCTGACCGCCACCGCGTGGATCAACGCGTATGGCGCCGGCACCGACATCGGCAACAGCGTCCCGAAGATCGTCGCGGCGGGAGTCAACGGCAAGCCGCTGGAGAAGGTGGCTCCGTCGGTGCTCGTCGACCGGAGCTCGCTCGACGCGTTCCTCGAGAAGTACCCGATCGCCACCGCGCCGGCAGGGCAGTAGGGCGGCCACCCGCGTGCCGCGATCCGCCACGATGACGCCGCCCGTGCGGACGGAGGAAGGGGGCGGCCACTTCGGTGGCCGCCCACCCGGCGCCCTGCTCTCGGTGCGTGGACTGTCCAAGCACTACGGCGGCATCCAGGCGCTCGACGGGGTCTCGCTCGAGATCCACGCCGGGCAGGTGCACGCCCTGGTCGGGGCGAACGGCGCGGGCAAGTCGACGCTCGTGCGGATCCTGGCCGGAGTGGAGACCGCGGACGAGGGCGAAGTGAGCCTCGGCGGGCGTCGCGTGTCGATCTCCGCCCCGCAGGACGCCACCAAGCTCGGACTCAGCTTCATCCACCAGGAGCTCAACCTGGTGCCGAAGTTCACCGTGCTGCAGAACATGGCCTTGAACTACGAGGGGTCCCGTCGCCTTGGGCTGGTCGACTGGCGCCCGGTCGCCGCCCGAGCGGGTGACGTGCTCGCGCAGCTCGGAGCGGACTTCCCCCTCGACCGCGAGGTGGCCGATCTGAGCGTCAGCCAGCGCTGGACCGTCTCGCTCGGCCGTTCGCTCATGCGGGATGCGCGGATGGTCGCCATGGACGAGCCGACGGCGTCCTTCGCGGCCGACGAGGCGGAGCGGCTGTTCGCCATCGTGCGCGACCTCGCCGCTCGAGGGGTGGCGGTGCTGTACATCTCGCACCGGCTCGACGAGGTCCTCGATCTGTCCCAGGACATCACGGTGCTTCGCAACGGCCAGCTCGCCGACAGGCACCGGGCATCCGACGTCGACCGTCAGACGCTGACCCGCTCGATCGTCGGGCGGGAGGTCGCCGAGATCGAACGCCACGAGGGCTCGCCCGACACCGTCAGGGACGCGCTGATGCGCATCGAGGGGCTGGTGCGCGAGCCGAGCGTACGGGGCGTCACGCTCGACGTCCGGCGCGGCGAGATCCTCGGGATCGCGGGACTCGTCGGCGCCGGACGCACCGAGCTCGCCCGCCTTGTCTTCGGCGCCGAACGTGCGGCTTCCGGCACCATGACGCTCGACGGCCGCCGGTTCGAACCGAAGGGACCGCACGAGGCCATCGCGCGCGGCGTCGCGCTCGTGCCCGAGGAGCGGCGCTCGCAGGGCCTTCTCTTGAAGGAGAGCCTCGCCTTCAACGTGAGCCTGGCCTCCAGCGGCCAGAACCGGTGGCGTCGCGGTCTGCCCTTCCTCAGCGCCGGCAAGGCCCGCGCCGTCGCGCGCGAGATGGTCGAGCGCTTCGCCATCAAGGCCCACTCGGTGGAGGCCGACGTGGAGAGCCTCAGCGGCGGCAATCAGCAGAAGGTGGTGGTGAGCAAGTACCTCCGCTGCCAGCCGCGTCTGCTCATCCTCGACGAGCCGACCGTCGGCGTCGACGTCGGCGCCCGCGCTGAGCTCTACGAGATCATCCGAGCTCGAGCGGACGCCGGCACGTCGGTCGTGATGATCTCGAGCGACTTCGAGGAGTTCGCCATCTGCGATCGGGTCGCCGTTATGCGCGAAGGCCGGATCGAGACGGTGGTCGATGGACCGCACGCCACCAAGGACACGCTGACCTCGCTGTGCTACGGAACTGGAGCTGCCGGATCATGAGCGAAGTCACCACCCCGCCGCAGATCGCGGGGCCCGGCCACGTCGAAGCATCCGGTCGGGACCTCAACTGGTGGCGAGTCGTCGGCCGTTACGGCGCCATCCTGGTGCTGCTGAGCATCATCGTCGTCTTCACGGTCCTCGAGCCGAGCACCTTCGCGACGAAGGACAACGCCATCAACATCCTCAACCAGAGCGCGCTGGTGGCGATCGTCGCGATGGGTCTTACGTTCCCGCTGGTTGCGGGGGAGTTCGACCTGAGCGTCGGGTATCAGGCGAGCTTCGGCGGCGTCCTGGCGGCCGGACTGATCCAGAAGTCCGGCTTCCCCATTCCGGCAGCCATCGGAACCGTCCTGGTGGTGACCGGCCTCGTCGGCTTGATCACCGGCCTCATCGTCACCCGCATCGGGGTCAACGCGCTGATTGCCACGCTCGGCGTCGGCACCATCGTGCTCGGCGTCAACTACGCCTACACCGGTGGCCTCCCGGTTCAGATCGACGACCCGGAGGGCTTCATCAAGCTGACGTTCAACAGCCTCTTCGGGATCCCGTATCCCGTGTACGTGATGCTGATCCTCGCGGCGTTGCTCTGGGTGGTGCTCAACCGGACGTCGTTCGGGCAGTCCGTGCAGGCGGTCGGCGGCAACGCCGAGGCCGCACGCCTGTCGGGCATCCGCGTCGATCGCGTCCGCGTCCTGACCTTCATGATCGCGGCGTCCTGCGCCGGGCTGACGGGCGTGCTGCTCGCCTCACGGACCGGAAGCGGCGCGGTGGACGGTGGCGACAGCTATCTGCTGAGTGCCTTCGCCGCCACGTTCTTCGGGTCAGCGGTGCTCCGCGACGGCCAGTTCCACATCGTCGGCACGCTCATCGGAGTGGTGACCGTCGCGGTCGGGTTCAACGCCATGGCGATCCTCGGTCTCGACACGTACTACCAGTACCTCTTCCAGGGCACGTTGCTGATCTTCGCGGTCGGTGTCGGCACGGTCGCCCGCAGGCAGGCAGCGGCCCGCGCATGACGAGGCAGTGACGGCGCAGCGGAGCTGCGGTTGACCGGTGGAGGATGGCCTCCGGCTCCGCCGGGCGGCCGAGTGCGATGCGGTCCACGAACGGGGCCAGGGCGACCTCGTCGCGGCCCAGGCCTGGTCCTTGCGGCCGAGACGGGGATGACCAGCTTCCGGGTCGCGTTCGACCGCTTGGTGGACCCGGCCAACGAGCACCCCCTCGACCGACTCATCCGAGACTCGCCGCACGAGTTGCGCGGCGCCGTAGAGCAGACGAGGGACGCGACGACGTCACGTCGCACCCGGCTGGTCGGAGCGGCTCTCGACGGCTCGCTGAATGCGGTCGGCAGCGTCCAGGAAGCGTTGCGCCAGATCCCCCTCGAGGTCCGAGACGGTGACACGTTCGAGCGTGGCCCACATCTCCTCGAGCGGTCCGCGAAGCGCGCGTCCCCGGTCGGTCAGCGACACGCGCAGGATCCGTCGGTCGGACTCGGTCGGCTCGCGATGCAGGAGCCCGGCCTCCTGCATCCGTCGTAGCGAGCGAGACACGGTGGAGTGGTCGAGACCAACCGCTTCGAGGAGCTCGGATTGAGTCTGATGGTCGCGGTCGAGGAGCTGCATGAGCAGCAGCTCCTGCCCTGGGTACAGGCCGAGGCCCCGGAGCAACTCGGCGGCGAACCCCCGGTGGGTGCGGGCCAGGGCGAAGACGGCGAAGGAGACCGGCCCGACGGTGGCCAGGCCGAGCTCAGTGGGCCCGCGCACAGTGGTATCCGCCGGATCGAGCACAAGCGAAGGCTAGGTGGTGAGCGCATCGATCAACCCCGACGGTGGTGCTCCAGACCGCGATCGTCCAGCCGCTCTGCCTCCGCCAACGGTTCACCACTCGATAGGTGGCCAGCCACAGACTGCTATGGTGGCGTATATGTTGCCGGCCACAGAACCGAGGGAGATCATGACGGACACGCTGTTTGCCCCGACCCGTGTAGGACGCCTGGACCTCACCCACCGCCTGGCCATGGCGCCCATGACCCGCAGCCGCTCCGGGGCCGGCGGGGTGCCGACCGAGCACAACGCCGAGTACTACGCCCAGCGCGCCTCGCTCGGGCTGCTCATCTCCGAGGGCGCCCAACCCTCACCCGACGGACAGGGCTACCCGCTGACCCCGGGCATCCACGACCAGGCCCAGGTCGCCGGCTGGCAGCTCGTCGCCGACGCGGTCCACGCCGCCGCCGGTCACCTGTTCATCCAGCTCATGCACGTCGGGCGCATCTCCCACCCGGACAACACGCCACACGGTCGCCCGCCGGTGGCTCCCTCCGCCGTCCGCCCCGCGGGCATCATGTTCACCGCCACCGGTCCGCAGGAGATGCCAGAGCCCCGGGCGCTCGAGCTCGACGAGATCGCCCAGACCATCGAGGACTTCCGCCTCGCGGCGGTCATGGCCATCGCGGCGGGCGCCGACGGCGTCGAGATCCACGCCGCCAACGGCTACCTCGCCCACCAGTTCCTCGCCGGGAACACCAACCGGCGCACCGACCGCTACGGCGGCTCCGTCGAGAACCGCGCCCGCTTCGCCATCGAGGTCGCTGCCGCCGTCGCCGCCGAGATCGGCGCCGACCGTACCGGCCTGCGCATCTCGCCTGGCAACCCGTTCAACGACGTCGCCGAGGACGACATCCACGCCACGTACCAGTACCTGGTCGGCGAGCTGGCCCAGCTCGAGCTCGCCTACCTCCACGTGGTCCACATCGGAGACACGGAGCTGCTGCGCTCCCTGCGTGAGCTCTGGCCCACGAGTCTGATCGTCAACCGGGCAGGGCGGCCGCGCGAGGAGATCGCCGGCGACGTGGAGCGTGGGCTCGCCGACATCGCCTCGGTCGCCGCGCTCGCGCTGGCCAACCCCGACCTCGTCGAGCGCCTCAGGACGGGGGCCGCGCTCAACGAGCCGGACCCCGCGACGTTCTACGGCGGGACCGAGCAGGGCTACACGGACTACCCGACCCTCGTGGCCGCATGACCGGCCCGGCGAACACCACCGGCCGGATCGTGGTCATCACCGGGGCCGCCGGCGGCATCGGCTCCCGCCTGGTCGATCGCTTCCTGGCCAACGGCGACCGCGTGGTGGCGAGCGACGCCCTCCCCGAGGCCCTCGCCCAGTGGCGCTCGGGCTACCCGGACGACGCCGAGCTCGTCACCGCCGCCGCGGACGTGGCCTCGGAGGAGGACTGCCGATCCGTCGCCACGATCGCTCGCGAACGCTTCGGCCGCGTGGACGTGCTCGTCAACTGCGCGGGCTACTTCCCCTTCACCCCGTTCGAGGAGATGACCGCCGACGGCTGGCGACGGATCCTCGACGTCAACCTGACCGGCCCGTTCCTGATGACCCAGGCCGTGCTTCCGCTGATGCGGGACCAGGGCTGGGGGCGGGTGGTCAACTTCGGGTCGGGATCCGTCTACGACGGGACTCGCGGGCAGGCGCACTACGTCTCGGCCAAGGCCGGACTGGTCGGCTTCACGCGCACCGCCGCGCGCGAGCTCGGCAGGTACGGCATCACGGTCAACCTCGTCACCCCCGGCCTGACCGTCACCAAGGCGGTGCGCGACTCCTTCCCCCAGGAGATCCTTGAGGCGCAGCGGCTCGGCCGAGCGCTGCAGCGCGACCAGGAGCCCGAGGACCTCGTGGGTCCCGTCCTCTTCCTGGCGTCGCCCGACGCGGACTTCGTCACGGGCCAGACCCTCAACGTCGACGGCGGGAAGTTCTTCACATGAGCACCTCGACCTCCGCACCGAACCACCCTCACGACTCGTCAAGGAGCAGCACGATGACCACCCTCGCACCGACCCCGGGCACCATCCCGCCCGACGACGGCGCGCGCCAGCTCACCCTGGCCGCACCGGACGACCCCGCGCTGCGCAGCATCGCCATGGTCGGCGACACCTACACCATCCTCCTCTCCGGCAAGGACACCGCCGGGCGCTTTGCGGTCATCGACATGCTCATCCCGGCTGGAGCGGGACCGCCGGCGCACCGCCACGACTTCGAAGAGGCCTTCCACGTCCTCGAAGGGCAGCTGGAAGTGACCGTGCGTGGCGAGCCCTCGACGGTGGGCGCGGGCGAGATCGCCAACGTCCCGGCCAACGTCCTCCACGCCTTCCGCAACGCCACCGACGCCCCGGTGCGGCTGCTGACCATCGTCGCCCCGGCGGGCCTCGAGGAGTTCTTCGCCGAGGTCGGAAGCCCCGTCCCCGGCCGGACCTCGCCCGCCCCCGCGCTCACTCCGGACGAACGGATGGCCCAACTCCGCCACGGCGCCGAGCGCTCCGCCGAGTACCGCGTCGACATCTCCGGCTCATGACCGTCTCCCTCCTCACGGCGGACGCCACCGTGCTGCTACTGGTCGACTTCCAGGTCGGAACCATCGGCTGGGTCGGCTCGACGACCCCCGTGCCCTCCGGACCCGGGATGACCCGGAGTTCGCCGCCGCCGTGCGGACGACCGGCAAGCCCGCCGTGCTGATCGCCGGCATCACCAACGACGTGTGCACCGTCTTCCCGACCCTCACGCTGCTCGACGATGGCTACCGGGTGGCGGTGGTGCCGGACGCGGGCGGCTCGATCACCGTGGCGGGCGACGACGCCGCCGTCCGTCGGATGGAGCGCGCCGGCGCGGACATCACCTCCACCAACCAGGTGCTCGCGGAGCTCGCCGTCGATCAGTCCGCTCCCACGGGCGCGGCGGTCCTGCCCTCCATCCTCAGCCTGCTCCCGGCGCAGACCGCGGCGAGCTGAGGGCGTCATGGACCACCAGCGCGTCCTCGAGGTCAACGCGAAGAACGTCGCCGAGTTCCGGGCCAGCGGCGGCGCGCTCAGCGCCTTCGGGGCCGCGCCGGTGCTCCTCCTCACCACCATCGGCGTGAAGTCCGGCGAGCCGCGCGTCAACCCAATGATGTACCTCGCCGACGACGATCGGCCCGATCGCGTCTACGTCTTCGCGTCGGCCGCGGGCGCGGATAAGGACCCGGCATGGGTGGGCAACCTGGTCGCCCGGCCGGACGACATCACCGTCGAGATCGGGGCCGAGCGCCTCCAGGCCCACGCCCAGCTGCTCGACGAGCCCTCCCGGGCGGCGACCTACGCCCGGCAGGCGTCGCTCTACCCCGGGTTCGGTCGCTACCAGGCGATGACCGAGCGCGCCATCCCCGTCGCCGCCCTCGACCTGCGCCGAGGCGTCCCGACCTCCTCCTTCCACCACACGCAGGGAGCTCCCCGATAAGACAGTCCGCTACTCCGGGTACGGCGACGTAGACGTCCTGCCCTATGAAGACGCCGACGCTCGCCGGCCGGCCTCGAGCCAGGTGCTCGTGCACGCCGCGGGCACCAGGGTGATGGGCATGTCGCACCTTGGTCCTGCGGGCCGTGGACCCGTGATGGGCATTGCGTTGTCTCAGGAGGTTGCGGTCCTCGCCACGATCGCGGAGCTCGGCGTCGACCACGAGGACCTTCCCCGACACTTGAACGCTGCGCGGGAACCGAGCACGCGCTGTGCGTCGCCTGCTCGCCGCGCCCTCTACGGCGCATCGCTGTCACACGCCAGCTTCATCCGGATGACGACCACTCCTGCCTGGTTGAGGTCCTCATCGCCGCGATGGCCGCCGCATGAGAGCGTGGTCGAGCTGCTGCGTCGCTCCGCGAGCCCGGCGCAGCGCCACCCGAGGGGCCTCAGAGATGCGGTTGCCCGGTGGAGGCGCCGGTCCCGCCGTCGACCGGCAGGACCGCGCCGGTGATGTAGCGGGCGCCCCGACTGGCGAGGAAGAGGACGGCGGGCGCGATGTCCTCCGGCTCCGCCGGTCGGCCGAGCGCGATGCGGTCCACGAACGGGGCGAGGGCGGCCTCGTCGCGGCCCAGGCCCTGGGTGAGCTCGGTGAGGGTGAACGCGGGCGCGACGGCGTTGAGCCGCACGCCGCGCGCCCCCCAGTCCAGGGCCAGCGCCCGGACGAAGTTGCTGATCGCCGCCTTGGTGGCGTTGTACGCGGCTTGGCCCCAGTCCCCGCGGTCCCCGGACACGGAGGACACGGCGACCAGGTTGCCGCCCGTGGCGGCGAGGTGCGGCAGCGCGGCCTTGGCGAGGTGGAAGAACGCGTCGACGTTGGTCGCGCGCAAGGAGGTCCACGCGTCGTCGTCGAGATCGGTGATCGCTCCGCTCGCGTAGGCCGCGGCGTTGCTGACGACGACGTCGAGGCGACCGAACCGTCCCAGCACCTCAGCGACGAGCCCGCGTACCTGCGGGGCGTCGCTGAGATCGGCGGCGATGGCTGCGGCGCGCTCGGCCGGATACCCCTCGAGCGACTGCTCGAGACGCTCGACTCGTCGGCCCGCGACCGCGACGATGGCGCCCGCGTCGAGGAACCGGCGCGCGACCTCTCGCCCGATTCCGCTGCCTCCGCCGGTGATGAGCACCACTGCGCTCGCGAAGTCGAAGGTCAGGTCGTTCACGCGAGCCGGGCACCGCCGTCCACGGTGCGCACCTCGCCGGTGCTGTAGCCGTTGCCAGCGAGCTCCAGTACGGCCTCGGCGATGTCGCGCGGCTGACCGATGCGCCCCACGGGCATGGACTGCCCGACCTGCCGGAACAGCTCGGTGCGGTCTGCCTCGGACAGGTGCGCCCACCCGGGTGTCTCGACCATGCCGGGGCTCACCGCGTTGACCCGCCGCGGCGCGAGCTCGATCGCCAACAAGCGGGTCAGGCCCTCGATCGCGGCGTTCACGGACGTGACGATGACGGTGCCGACTTGGGGCCGGACGGCGGCGACTCCGGAGAACAGGGTGATGCTGCCGTCCTCGGAGAGGCGCGCCTGGTCGCGATGACGACGGCGGCGAGGGTCATGGCCGCGCCCAGCACCGTCCACGGGCTCAGCCCGTCGGCGCCGGTGGGGGCCGCGACGTCCAGCGCGATCGACCCGATCAGCTGGCCGCCGATCGTGCCCATCGCCAGCAGCAGGAGGCCGATGCGCTGCACGAGCACCGCGGACAAGGCGACGAAGACCACGCCGCAGGGGCCGCCGAGATAGAGCCACCAGTTGCTGGGTAGGGCGGCCGTGTCCGTTCCGACGCTGAGTGACGTCGCCGCCCAGATCAGTGACAGGAAGGCTGCGCCCACCAGGAAGCTCAGCCAGGTCACCGCGAGTGGGGAGCCGGCCGCCTTCCGCATGGCCCCGTTCATCGCCAGCTGGAAGCCGAGCAGGAAGCCGGCTGCCAGCGGCGCGAGTGCGGGGAGGACGGCGCGGGCCGGGCTCGCCGTGCCGTCGAACTCAGGCGCGGCGGCGATGACCGCGGCCACCAGCACCAGGGCCGCACCTACCGACCGCTGCCGGTCGGGGCGCTGCCGGATCCCGCCGGCGAAGCCGACGCCGTCCACCAACAGGCCGCTGAGGGTCTGCCCGGCGATCGCTGCGACCGTGAAGACCGCGATGCCGATGACCAGGGCCGTCGTCGACTGCGCGAGGGCGAGAGAGGCACCGAAGGCCCCGGCGACCAGGTACCAGCGCGGCAGCTGACCGCCCCGGACCGCCGCGGTCAGCTGCCGGAGCCCCCGACGGATCCCCGGAGAGAGGACCACCAGCACGGTCAGGACGAGGAGGCCGCCGAGGAAGCTGAGTGCCGCCGCCCCGATTCCGTCGCGCAGGCGGTCGCCGAGCTCGCCGTTGACCCTGGCCTGGACGGCGATCAGCGCGCCACCCGCGACGGCCAGGCCGCTCGTCGTCGGGTTCGCCGACGCCCGAAGCCCGGCGCTGCTCTGGGTGGCGGTCATGTGGCGGCGCGCACCGGCGCCCGGAGGTGATCGCGCGACTGCTCGGCGAGGCGGCGGACCGCGCGCAGGTCGACGCCGACCAGGCGCCCGTCCCACTTGCGCACGTCGCCGGCGACGAAGACCGCGGAGACGTTGCCGGGATGGGCGTAGCCGACGACGGTGGCGATCGGGTCGGTCGCCGGCAGCGTGTTCGCTGCGGTCGTGTCGATCAGGATCAGGTCGGCCTGCTTGCCGACCTCGATCGATCCGGTCCGGCCGACCAGTCCCGCGTTCTCCGCCCCCCGCAGCGTCGCGAACTCCAGGACGTCGCCCGCGCTGACCGGGTCGGGCCCTGCCTCCTCCCCGGCGTTGCGCCGCTGGTGCACCCGGCCGCGCTGGAGGTGGGTCAGCACCGCCATCTCGCGGAACATGTCGGCCCCGAAGCTGAGCTCGTTGTCCATGCTCAGGCCCGGACGGATCCCGACGGCCAGGGCGTCGTCGACCGCCGGGAACGACGGCCCCAATCCGAAGAGCGTGTCCGAGCGAGGGCAGACGTTCACCTTCACCCCGGTCTCGGCGATGATCTGCCACTCCTGGTCGCTCAGCCCGAGGCAGTGATTGAAGGTGTGGGTCTCGGTGACGAGCCCCAGCTCGTGCAACGCGACGATGTTGTCGACCCAGTCCGAGCCGATCTCCGAGGAGACCCACAGTCCCCGGTCGTGGGCGAAGCGCCACATATCGGCGTCGGAGGTGGTGTCCATCATCCGCAGGGTCACGAGCTGGTCTGCCGAGGAGAAGTACTCGGCCTGGAGCCGGTCGAGGTCGTGCGGCCACTGCTGGTCCCAGTCGCCGAAGCGCGGAGCCGCCGCCGCGTGGACCCCGCGGATGCCGGCGTCGAACAGCGCCTCGACCGCTGCGGAGGAGTGGTCGGCAGTGCGTGAGTTGTGCGAGTTGTCGACGATGGTCGTGACGCCGGCGGACAGGCACACGAGCGAGGTGACGAGGTTGCCGACGTACGTGTCGTGTGCCCGGTAGCGGGGGCCGAGCGTCTTGTGCGACAGGTCGAGGTACCCGTCGAAGTCCGCATCCGGCGCGATGCCACGGAGCTGCCCCTCCCAGGCGTGCAGGTGCGAGTCGACGAACCCGGGCATCAGGATGTGGTCGGAGGCGTCGAGCACGACGGTTCCGGGGCCGCGCACGTCAACGCCTGCCCGTGGCCCGACCTCCGCGATCCGGGAACCGACGACCAGCACGTTCCCGCGGACGACGGCCTGATCGGCCGCGCCGTGCACCACCGTCGCGTTCTCGAACAGGATCCGGCGTTCGGCGTCGCCTTCATGAAGCAGGAGCTCGTCGAGGGCGACCGCGGCCTGGAGGGCCCCTGCGGCCGGTGGGTGAGGCGTCTCGCCGTCGTGCGCGAACGTCGAGCGCAGGCGCGAGGGGCCAGCCGGAGCGCGGGTCAGGTCGGGGCTGCTCATGCGGTTGGCATGCCCCGCCACCCGGGGTCCGGAACGCCGCGGGGGTGGCCCTGTCAGGGACAGGCGCCGGGCGTGGCGAGGGGGTTGGCGGCGGTCAGGCGGCCTCCGCTGCGCCCTCCAGCCGGCGAAGCGCCGCGGCCGAGGAGGAGCCGGGCTCCGCCCCGTACACCGCCAGGCTCAGCCCGGGGTCCGCCAGCCGCATGACCTCCTGGTGCAGGACCATCCCGCCGACCAGCCGATGGCGGTACTCCCTGACCGTGAACGTGCAGTCGCCGACCGTCTGCGAGCGCCACAGGTCCGCGAACGCCTCGGTTCCGCCCGCGAGCTCGTCGACCAGCGCGGTCAAGCGAGCGTCGCCCGGGTCCCGTCCCGCGGCGAGCTGCAGGTGCGCCACCGTCTCCTGTGCCTTGACCTCCCAGTTCGCGTACAGGTCCAGTGCGTACGGGTCGCCGAACACCATCCTGGCCACGTTGGGCCGCCGACTCGGCTCGTCGACGGACTCGAACTCGAGGTGCGGGCCGACCAGGAGGTGCGCCGGCCGGTTCCAGGCGAGCACGTCGAGATGCCCGCTCAGCACCATCGCCGGGGCGCGGCCGAGGGTGTCGAGCACCGAGCGCACGGAAGGCCGCACGTGCTGCGGCGTGGGGATCGGCGTTGCTCGGGGCGGCCGGGCGAGGTGGTGCAGGTGCGCCCGCTCGTACGCGCCAAGACGCAGGGCATCCGCCAGGGCGTCGAGCACGCCATCGGAGGGATTCCGGCTCCGCCCCTGCTCGAGGCGCGTGTAGTACTCGACGCTGACCCCGGCCACCTTGGCGAGCTCGGTACGGCGCAGTCCGGACACCTGCCGCCGGTCGCCGTCCAGGTCGAGTCCGAGCTCGGCCGGGTGCAAGGAGGAGCGCCGCGACCTCAGGAAGTCGCCTAGTCGTGGCATCCGGGGAGTATGCCGCTCGCCGCGGCTCGTGTGACGGTGGCGCGTGCGTTTCAGCCCGACGCGGGAGGCCGCTCGCCCGGCGGGCGGGTCATCGCGAAGCGGGCGGCCTCGGAGCGCAGCGCCCTGACCATCGCCGCCGCGGCGGGGGGTGCGCCCGGGGAGGTGATCGTCACCCCGCTCGGGTCGCGTTCGTGCTCGGGGTCGTCGACGTCGACGAGCACGACGCCGGCGGGCACCGACGGTGCGGCGAGTCCCGGGATGAGCGCGATGCCGAGGCCCGCCGCGACAAGCCCGAGTCGGGCGGGCCAGTCGTGTGCGGCGAAGGCGATCCTCGGCGCCGCGAGCGAGGGCCAGGCTCCGAAGGCGGGTTCGCCCTCCACCGTGGGCTGCCCGACGACCCAGGGTTCGTCGCGCAGCTCGTCGGTCCCGACGCGTCCGCGGCCGGCCAGGCGATGCGTCGCGGCGACGGCGACCCGCAACGGGTCGACGAGCAGGAGCTCGGGGCGCAGCGTCCCGAAGTCCTGGTCGCGACCGGCGGGGCGCAGCGCCACGACCGCGAGGTCGATCGAGCCGGCCGCGACGCGTTCGACCAGCGCCGGCGTGGAGCCGTCGTGCAGCTCGACGCGCACCTCGGGATGGCTGGCGGCCAGCCGGGCGATCGCACGGGGGACGAGCGCGATGCCCGCGGTGGGGATGGCCCCGACGGCCAAGCGGCCGGCCGTGCGCTCACTGAGGCGGACGATCGCCGCGCGTGCGGTGTCGAGCTCTCCGAGGGCGGTCGTCGCGTGTTCGAGGAGCAGCGCCCCCGCCTCGGTCAGTCGCACGCCACGCGGTGCGCGCTCGAAGAGCCGGGCGCCCACGGCGCGCTCGAGGGCGGCGATCTGCCGGGAGACCGCTGATTGCGAGTATCCCAGGGCGTCACCCGCGGCGGAGAACGACCTGAGCGCTGCGGCCGAGCGGAGCAGTTCCAGCCCGGCGAGCGTGAACGATGACGCCGACACGATGCGTGATAAGCATAGGTGAATGCGTCATGCGCACGCAACTTGCGTCGTATGCATGTCAAGGTAGAGGTCCCTCCCCAAAGGACCCTCTCATGCCTTCCACCTGGTTCATCACCGGCACCTCCTCCGGCCTCGGCCGGACGCTCACCGAGCAGCTGCTGCGCCGCGGCGACCGCGTCGCCGCCACCCTGCGCCGCCCGGAGGCCCTCGACGACCTCCGCGCCACCGCCGGCGACCGCCTGTGGGTCGCCGCGCTTGACGTGACCGACCCTGAGCAGGTCCGCGCGACGGTCGATCGCGCCTTCTCGAAGCTCGGGACGATCGACGTCGTGGTCAACAACGCGGGCTACGGCGCCTTAGGGTCGGTCGAGGAGGTCGACGACGCGGTGATCGCCGGCGTGGTCGACACGAACCTCCTCGGCCCGATCCGCGTCGTCCGCGCGGCGCTGCCGCACCTGCGCCGCCAGGGACACGGCCGCATCGTGCAGGTGTCGACCGCGGGAGGGCAGACGACCTACCCGGGCTTCGGCTACTACCACGCCTCCAAGTGGGGCCTCGAGGGCTTCTCCGAGACGCTCGCCCAGGAGGTGGCCCCGCTCGGGATCGGCGTCACGATCGTCCAGCCCGGCGCCACGCCGACCGGCTTCGGCGCCGCCGTCGCGCAGTCCGCGCCCATGGCCGAGTACGCCGCCACGCCCGCCGGCGACGTCCGCCGCGCTGTTGCCGACGGCGCGTTCCCGGTCCCGAACGACCCCGACCGCGTCGCCGCGGCGATGATCGTCGTCGCCGAGACCGAGCCGGCTCCGCTGCGCGTGCCGCTCGGTACGGACACCTACGACGACGTGCGCGCCTCCTACGTCGCACGGCTCGACGAGCACGACCACTACCGTGAGATCGCTCGGAGCGTCGCCGCCCCCGCCTGATCTCTCAGCCGATCCGCGTAAGCTCCGGGCGTGGCTCGACATCGCGTCGTCGTCCTCGCCCTGGACCGGGTCATCCCGTTCGATCTCGGGATCCCCGCCCGCGTCTTCGGCGCGGCCCGCGACGCCGACGGCGAGCGTCTCTACGACGTCGTCACCTGCGCGATCGGGGGCGGCGCGGTCCGCACGAACGCGGACTTCTCGATCCTCGTCGACCTCGACGAACAGGCGCTCGCCGACGCCGACACGGTCGTGATCGCCACCCAAGAGCCCGACGGACGCCTGCGCGATGCCGGCGAGCTCGACCCCGAGGTCGCCTCCGCGCTGGCCCTCGTGCGCGATGACGCGCGGCTGATGAGCATCTGCACCGGCTCGTTCGTGCTCGCCGCCGCCGGCCGACTCGACGGGCTGCCCGCGACGACGCACTGGTGGCACGCCGCGAACTTCGCGCGGCTGTTCCCGCAGATCGAGGTGCGCCCCGACGTGCTCTTCGTCGACGCCGGGCGCGTCCTGACCGCCGCCGGAGGGGCGGCCGGCGTGGACCTCTGCCTGCACGTCGTCCGTTCCGACCACGGCGCCGAGGTCGCCAACGGCGCGGCGCGGCGGTGCGTCGTGCCGCCGTGGCGCGACGGCGGGCAGGCGCAATTCATCGAGCAGCCGCTGCTCGCCGACCTCGACACGACCACGGGACCGACGCGCGAGTGGGCAGCGGAGCGCCTGGACACGAGGCTCGGGCTCGAGGACCTCGCCGAGCATGCGCACATGAGCGTGCGGACCTTCACCCGCCGCTTCCGCGCTGAGATGGGCATGAGTCCGACGCAGTGGGTCGTCCGCCAGCGGGTCGACCGCGCCCGAGCGCTGCTCGAGACGACCGATCTACCGGTCGAGCGCGTCGCGTACGAGGTCGGCTTCGGCAGCGCGACGCTGCTTCGCCAGCATCTGCGCGCGACGATCGGCGTCTCCCCGCAGACCTACCGGCGCACCTTCCGCGCACCCGACCGGGCGGTGGCCTGAGGAGGCCGCCGGGCGACCACCGCCCGCCCCTCGCGCCGGCACGACGACGCGTTGCGCCCGACTCAGCCGACGGTGAGGACGACCTTGCCGGTGACGGTGCGATCGAGCAGCGCGTGGACCTGCGCGCCGGCGTCCTCCCAGGCCGCCTCGCGCTCGATGGAGCAGTCGAGCGCCCCGTCGGCGACGAGGCGCGCGAGGGTCGTCAGCAGCGCGGTGCCTCCGCCGGCGACCCGGCGCAGCTCAGGGAAGACGAGCAGGCCTTGGACCTTGGCGCCCGGAGCGCGGCCGAAGAGCGCGCGGGTGGGGAAGCTCGTGTCGTCGGGCGCCGTGCTGGCGAACGAGATCACGCTGCCCTCGGCGGCCACGTGGCGGATGGCCTGGCCGAGGACCTGCCCGCCGACGCCTTCGACGATCACGTCGAACTCGCCGTCGAGCTCGGTGACGACATCGTGGGCGCCCAGCCGCGTCAGCTCCTCGGTCGCCGCGGGGTCGCGGACGAGCGCGCTCACGCGCGCCGCGCCGCCCAGGCGAGCGAGCTGAATCGCGAAGCGCCCGACGCCTCCGGTCGCACCGGTGACGAGCACGCGCTTGCCGATCGGGGTGCCGGCGATCTGCAGCGCCAGCAGCGCGGTCATCCCGGCGACGGGAAGGGTCGCGGCCTGCGCGAAGCTCACCGAGTCGGGCAGTGCGGCGAGCGCATCGGTGGGCACGGCCGCACGTTCAGCCCAGCCCGCACCCGGGTTCGTGAGGCCGACCACGCGAGCGCCGACCGGCGGACCCGACCCGTCGGCCGCGGCCTGCTCGACCACCCCGGCGAGATCCCAGCCGATGAGCGAGCCGGCCGGGAGGTTCGCCAGGCCGGCGCACTCGCCGCGGTTGAGCGACACCGCGCGCACGGCGACGCGGGCTTGGTTCGGCAGCGGGGTGGGGTGCGGCACCTCTGTCAGGGCGATGCGGGCGCTGTCGGCGGTGGCGGTGAGGGCGAGCATCCGTCCATTCTGCGCCGTGACCGCGCGCAGGGTGAGTGGCAGCAGGGACGACATACGCAAGATCCCGGCCATCGTCGCCAGTGACCCGCCGGCCGCCGGCCGCCGGCCGCCGGCTCAGAGCGCGGGCGCTTCCCGTCGTCGTGAGCGGCTGACGAGCACCGAGGCGGCGGCCCCGCCGAGGGCGACGGCGAGCAGCACGGAGGTGACCGTCGTGCCGGCGGCGGCGAACGAATCGGAGAAGGCGTAGCCGATGAGCGTGAAGGCGACCGCCCAGACGAGGGTGCCCGCCACGCTGTAGGGCAGGAAGGAGCGCAGGGGGAAGCCCGAGGCGCCCGCGACGAACGGCGTGAGTGCCCGCAGGACGCCGACGAAGCGCCCGAGGAGCACGGCGCGACCGCCGAAGCGGTCGAAGAAGCGCTCCACGCGGGCGAGCTGATCGCCGCCGATCCCGAGCCGGCCGCCGTGCCGCTCGAGGAACGGGCGCCCCAGCCGTCGGCCGATCAGGAAGGAGACGAGGTCACCGGCGACGGCCGCCGCCCAGACGAGCCCGATGAGCGGGACGAGGGAGACCTCGCCCCGCTCGGCGACGACGCCGCCGACGAGCACGGCCGTCTCCCCCGGCACGACGAGCCCGACAAAGGCGCCCGTCTCGAGGAACGCGAGGGCGGGGATGACCGCGTAGGCCCACGCGCCCAGCGTCCCGGACAGCCGCTCGAGCGCCCCGCCGACGTCGGGGAGGTCGACCACGCCGGCCAGCACGGCCGCGACGGCGAGGAGCCCGCCCACCGATCCCGCGACCGCGAGCCTCGGGACGTGGTGCGACGCGTGTGGTGCCGTGCTCACGCGAGCACCCGACCGGCACCGCCACCGACCGTCCGCGCGCGAGCGAGGGCGGAGCGACGGCGGAACCGCGCGTAGCCGAGCGTGC
This sequence comes from uncultured Solirubrobacter sp., assembly GCA_937871635.1. Taxonomy (GTDB): domain Bacteria; phylum Actinomycetota; class Thermoleophilia; order Solirubrobacterales; family Solirubrobacteraceae; genus JACCYI01. The sequence goes on along the minus strand of CALMNS010000008.1, from coordinate 14,930 downwards.
CGCCCGCACCCGGCACCCAGAACGCGATGGCGTGGTAGACGAGCACCGCGGCGGCCGAGGCCTCGGCCGGCATCCCGTAGAGGACGAGGGCGGCGACGAGGCCGGCATCGAGGACGCCCACGCCTCCCGGCACCGGGACGAGGTTCGCGAGGAAGCCCATGAGGTACCCGAGGACGAGGGCGGCGATCGGGGGTTCCACCCCGAGCGCCATGAAGGCCGCCCACAGCACGGCGATGTCGAAGAGCAGGTAGCCCGCCGCGCCGACGAGCCGCCAGTGGGGGCTCAGGAGCGGTGCCTTGGCCAGCACGACGCCGTGCAGGAGATCGTGGCGCCAGCCCTCAGCGCCGTGCCGCTTGGCGTCGTGGCCCACGAGCCTCGGCAGGACCCATACCCCCGCCAGCACCGCCACGGCCACCGCGAGCGGCACGGCGGCCAAGGCGAGCGCCTGCGGTCCCGACGCCACGCCGACGATCACGAGGAGCGCGGCGAGCCCGAGCGCCAGGACGTTCATCGCGCTCGTGAGCAGGAAGAGGCCGCTCGAGCGCTGGACGACCGCGCGAAGGGGCAGGCCCGCGTCGCGGAGCATCCAGCCCCCGACGGCGACGCCGCCCACGCCGCCTCCGGGAAGCAGCGCCCCGGAGGCCATCTCCGACCACGCCACCTCTCGCGCCGGCCCTGCGGGCACGTTGTCGAAGAACAGCCTGAACACCACCACGTAGCTCAGGCAGGACGCCACCTCAAGGGCGACGGCCAGCCCGATCCACTCCGGGCTCATGCCCGTGATCATCCGCAGGACCGCTTGCAGCTCGGGCACCGCGGCCATCACGGCGACGACGATCGCCACCAGCCCCGCCATGATCACGAGCCGCCGGATCAGGCCCCTGCCGTCGACCGCCTCGACCGCCTCGACCGTCCCGACCGTCTCGACCGCCCCGACCTCGTCGGGCGCGGCCGCCCGCTCGTCTCGACGAGGTGCGCGCCTCGCGTCGGTCGGCCGATCCGGCGCCGCCTTCGGAGGTGGCCGCCGCAGGGTGGTCGGTTCCGCGACGACGCTCATGGCGCCGTCCCGGAGCGCGGCTCTGACGTCGTCAGCGCCGCGAGGATCGCCCACGCGCGGCGCGCCAGCGCCACCTCGGCGATCGCGAGCGTCGAGCCGACCTCGGGCCAGGAGCTTCCCGCGGTGCGCATGGCCAGGATGGCGTGGTCGGCGGGATCGAGCCGGCCCGCGGCGTGCCTGAGCAGCGCGAGCGGCACGTCGATCCGCGAGCCGTGGCGGGCGGCGCCGCGGAGCGCTTCCAGGAGCTCCCGCCGGCTCGCGGACTTGGGGACGATGGCGTCCATGCCCGCGACGGCCGCTGCGGCCGTCAGCAGCGGCGTCGCCTCCCGTCCGCTGTAGAGGAGGATCCGAGGGTGATCGGCTCGCCGCTTCAGGCGCAAGCCGATCGCCAGGCCGTCGAGCCCGGGGTGACCGATGTCGAGGACGAGGAGCGACGGATCGGCGCGCTCGAGCAGCCGGTCGAGCTCGTCCTCGCCGGCGACGGACCCCACGAGGGCCATGTCGGGCTGCGAGTCGATGACCGTCTCGAGCCCGGCGCGAACGGCCCAGTGGTCGTCGAGCGCCGCGACCCGGATCGCGGCCGTCGCGCCCGCCTGCGCCTCCTGCGGGCGTCGCGGCGGTGCGAGGACGAGCGAGGACGCCCGCGGCGACGCGACCGTGCTCATCGCGCGGGCGCCAGCGGTTGCACACCGGCACGGGCAGGCGCACGGCCGGGAGGCGTGGTCAGGACGACGGGACGGTGGCGCCGCTGCGGATGCACGAACCACAGCGCGAAGCCGGCGAGGGTGACCAGAAGGCCGACGAGGATGTCGAAGACGTAGTGGTTCGCGGTGGCCACCACGGTGAGTGCCACCACCGGACCCCAGAGGAGCGCAACGGCCTTGACCCACCGCCGGTGCGCGGCGAAGGCGACGGCGACGCCGACCGCGAAGGCGAAGCCGACGTGGAGGCTCGGCACCGCCGCGAACGGGTTGTAGAAGATCGTCGAGCTGCCGTTGAGCACGACGGTGGCCTGAGCGGAGACGGTGTCGGCGAGCCCCAGGTCGGCGAGGCGCGGCGGCGCGACGGGGAACAGCGCGAAGATCGGCACGGAGATCATCCAGGTCGCGATGACCGTCGTGCGGAACCGGCGGTAGACGGACTCCGAGCGCCGGTAGACCCAGACGATGGCGACCGGCAGCACGGCGAGCTGCGCGGCCAGGTAGACGTTGCTGAGCACCGCGCTGATCACGGGGGAGCCGAACGCTCGTTGCACGGACTCCTCGATCGCGGTGCCGGTGGCCTGCTCGAGCTCCCATATCCAGGCGGCGTTGCGCTGCGCCGTCCCGGCGTCGCCCACGAACACCCACCGTGCCCCGACGTAGACGAGGTAGGCCAGGAGGAAGTAGCCCGCCTCCACGCGCCCCCGCCGGGCTTGGCGGTGGCGTGGGAGGGAGGGGGAGGCGGTTCGGGTGTTGGGCATGGTCGCGAAGTTGTGAAGCGGAGGGACGCTCTCAAGTTCCGAAGCGGACCGTATCAAGGATCCGGAGGGCTCGGCTCAACTTCGAGAGAAAAGCTCCGGTTTGCGCTAGACTCGGCGTGTGCCAACTCCTCCGACCGTGCCCGTCGATCCGGCGTCGCGGCCGTTGCGACGCGACGCGGAGCGCAACCGCCAGCGGATCCTGCAGGCGGCGCGCGACGTCTTCGCCGAGCGCGGCCTTACCGCCTCGCTCGACGACATCGCCCGCCACGCCGAGGTCGGCGTCGGCACGGTCTACCGCCGCTTCCCCGAGAAGCAGCTGCTGATCGACGCCCTCTTCGAGGATCGCGTGGCCGAGGTGGTCGCCGCCTTCGAACGGGGGCTCGCCAACCCGGACCCCTGGGAGGGCTTCGCCTCCTCGCTCGAGACGATCCTCACGCTGCAAGCCACCGACCGTGGTCTCAAGGACCTCCTGGTGTCCGACGGCGCCGCCTGCAGCGGCATCTGCGAGGCACGGCGGCGGATCGCCCCCCTCAGTACGCGCCTCCTCGAACGAGCCCAGGCGGACGGCAGCGTCCGGCCCGACGTCGTCCCGTCCGACATCCCCCTCCTGCAGCTGGCCCTCGGGTCGCTCATCGACGCGACCCGGGACCTCGACCCGGCGCTGTGGCGCCGGTTCCTCGCCCTCACCCTGGACGGGCTGCGCCCTAGCCGCGACGGCCCCACCCCGCTTCCCACCGACGGCCTCGACGCCGAGCACGTGCCAGAGGCCATGCGGGCCTGGCGCGCGCGTCGCTGAGCGAGCCCCTGAGCCACGAGCGCGATGTCGAGCGCGGAGAGCGCGCCGGCGAGCGTCCCGGCGTGCACGTCCTCCGGCCCGTGAACCGCGGTGTGGTGGAGCCGGATGCCCCAGAAGAAGTCCGCCAGGTCCCAGTCCGCGGTGATCCCGCGCATGGTGGTCTCCTACAGGTGGTGGTGCGCATCGACGTAACCGGGCAGCACGGAGGTGCCGGTCGCATCGACGACGTCTGCGTCGGTGGCCTCGACGGCGGGAGCGATGCGGTCGATGCGTCCGTCCTCCACGAGCACGTCGGCCGGGGCGAAGTGGCCGGTGTCGGCGGGTCCGTGCAAGACGGTTCCGCCCCTGATGATGATGCGTGCCATGGCGGCCTCTCAGTGGTGGTCGATCGAGAAGGGCTCGGAGTGAGCGCTCACCACCGAAGCGAGGTCAGACGGTTGGACCAGCACTCGTGCGCGATGCACGAGAAACGAGGCGGTTGACTTGTCCCTCGCTCCTGGAGCCGGCGCACACCTCGTGCCGCACCGCCTCCGACCGGTAGCCGCCGTCAGCGATCTGCCGTAGCCGCGAGCTCACGCGCCCGCGTGTCGCGCGCGAGGTCTAAGATGGAAGTCTCCGCGAGCTCCTCCTCGACCGCCCGCGCGGCGCGGCGATCGATGTCGCCGAGCGCGCGCTGGATGCGCTGGCCGACCGTGCACTCCGGCGCCGCGCCATGCAGCCCGAGCAGCGGGTCGGCGCCCTGCACCGCACGCCACACGTCCGCGAGGGTGACGGTCTCCGCGGGCTGCTCGAGTTGCCAGCCGCCATGGGCCCCGGGCCGCGACGAGACGATCCCCGCGCGGCGCAGCGAGCCGAGCACGCGGCGGACGTGCACCGGATTCGCGCCGACGCTGCCGGCCATCAGCTCCGAGCTCAAGACCTCCTCGGACGCGCCGGCAAGCAGCGTGAGCAGGTGCGCGGCGACCGCGAACTGGGTGTTCGTGGGATGCGCCATGCCGTGAGCATAGACCAAATCGCAACCGCGGCTGCTACGGTTACGAACCGTAATCACCGTACACACGGATAGGAGCCCCATGTCCCTCGTGATCAGCGGCGCGGGAGGCCATCTCGGCCGCCGCGCTGCAGAGCTGCTCCTCGACCGAGTCGAGCCCAGCCGCGTCGTCCTCGTCTCCCGCCGCCCCGACGAGCTGGCCGACCTGGCCGCGCGCGGCGTCCAGACCCGATACGGCGACTTCGACGTCCCCGCCTCCCTGACCGAGGCGTTCGCCGGCGGCGAGCGGTTGCTGCTCATCTCCACCGACGCGATCGGCCGCCGCGTCCCGCAGCACGTCGCCGCCATCGACGCCGCCAAGGCCGCCGGGGTGCGCGCCGTCGCCTACACCTCGCTGCCGAGCCCGGCGGCCGACAACCCCGCCCTCGTCGCTCGCGACCATCGCGAGACCGAGGCAGCGCTCATCGCGAGCGGCCTCCAGTGGACGCTCCTGCGCAACGCCCTCTACGGCGAGTACCGGATTCCCGAAGCCCAGGCGGCCGTCGCCTCGGGCACCTTGCACCACAACCAGGGCGACGGACGCACCGCCTACGTTTCGCGCGAGGACTGCGCCGCCGTCGCGGCGGCGTGGCTCGCCGGAGGCGACGAGCACGCCGGGCGCACCTACGACGTGACGGGTCCCGAGCTGCTTGGCGCGGATGACCTCGCGCGGATCTACGCAGCGGCCGGCAGCGGCCGGGTGACGGCCGAGAACTCGGACGACGAGGCGTTCGTCGACGGCCTGGGAGCCGCCGGCCTGCCGCCGGAGGTCTGCGAGCTCCTGGCCTCCTTCGGCGCCGCGATCCGAGGCGGGCACCTCGACCAGCGCTCCCGGGTGGTGCAGGAGCTGACCGGCCGGCCGCCGCGGACGGTCGCCGAGGTGCTGGTCGGCGCCGTCTAGCGCTTGCGCCAAGCTCGAGTCGCCCCGGCGACGGTCCTGGTGCTCGGCGCCCTGAGCGCGTTCGGGCCGCTATCGCTCGACCTCTACCTCCCTGGACTGCCGCAGCTCGCCGACGGCCTCGACACGAGCGCCTCGCTCGCGCAGCTGACCCTGACGGCCTGCCTCCTCGGGCTGGCCGCGGGGCAGCTGCTCAGCGGCCCCTGGAGCGACGCGGTCGGTCGCCGGCGTCCCCTCATCATCGGAGTCGGGGTCTACGTGGCCGCCTCGCTGGCCTGCGCCGTCGCGCCGTCCATCGCGAGCCTCGTCGTGCTGCGCTTCGTCCAGGGGCTCGCAGGTGCGGCCGGGATCGTGATCGCCCGCGCCATCGTTCGCGACCTCCGGTCGGGCGTGGCCGCCGCGCGCCTGTTCGCGGGACTGCTGCTGGTCAACGGGCTCGCGCCGATCATCTCCCCGATCGTCGGAGCTCAGCTGCTGCAGCTGACCGACTGGCGCGGGCTCTTCCTCGTGCTCGCCGCGGTCGGCGCGCTGATCCTCGCGGGCACGGTGCTCTGGGTCCCGGAGTCCCACCCGCCCGCGCTGCGGCGCACGGGTGGGCTGGCCGACACCACCCGCGTCTTCCGCGTCCTGCTGGGAGACCGGGGCTTCGTCGGCTGCGCGCTGGCCAGCGGCCTGGCCTTCGCGGCCATGTTCGCGTACATCGCCGGCTCCCCGTTCGTGCTCCAGGACATCTACGCGCTCTCACCGGCCCAGTTCAGCGCCGTCTTCGCGGTCAACGCCGTCGGCCTGGTCGCCGCGGGTCAGGTGAGCGCGAAGCTCATCGCCCGCTCCGGGCCACGCCCCGTCCTCGGGGCCGGCCTCGTCATCGGCGCCACGGGCGGCGTCGCCCTCCTCGCCGCCGTCGTGCACGGCGGGATCGGACTCGCCGGCATCCTGCCGGCGTTCTTCCTCGTCGTGTCGAGCATCGGGGTCGTCCTGCCCAGCGGGACGACCATCGCCCTCGAGGAACACGCCTCCACCGCAGGAAGCGCATCGGCGCTGCTCGGCATGGCGCAGTTCGCCGTCGGAGCGATCAGCGCCCCGTTGGTCGGCGTCGCGGGCAAGGACACCGCCCTCCCGATGGCGATCGTGATCGCCACCTGCAGCCTTGGTGCCGTCGCGACGTTCTGGCTGCTCGTCCGACCGGAGGCGGCCGACCTCGGGCGCGGACTCAGGCGTTTGGAGGCCGTCGCAGGCCGCTGAGGGCCGAGCGCAGGATCGGCTCGAGGTAGGCCCGGTCACCGCGGATCTTGCCGACGGCGACGACCAGGTCGAGCGTCTGCTCGAGGGTCAGGTCGGCTTGGATCTCCTGGGCGTCCTGGGCGGCGCGCAGGAGCGGCCGGCCGGCCGCGAGCACGCGATCGCGGCTGGCTCCGAACACCGGGCTGTCGGAGTCGGAGTGCTCGAGCAGCTCGGCGGCGACGTGGCGCTTGCTCGTGAAGTAGAGGAAGAACCGGTGCAGCCAGGCCACGAAGCGGGCTCCGGGGGTGTCGCCCTCGATGGTCGCCGCCGCGTCGCAGACCGCGTCGACCTCGTCGACGTAGAGCGCTTCGAGCAGCTCCCGGCGGGTGGCGAAGTTGCGATACAGCGTCGCTGAGCCGACCCCGGAGCGCCGGGCGATCTCGGCCATCGAGACGTCGGCGCCGGGATCGGCGAACGCGATGCGCGCGGCCTCGAGGATCTTCTCGCGGTTGCGCTCGGCATCGGCGCGTCTGACGGGTTTCCGGGGGGTGGTCTTCGACGACACGGCCTAAGTGGGGAGGCTCCCCGCTACTGTGATGCGGGCACCCTCTCCATTTCGGGAGGGACTCTACCCCAATCCTCTGGAAGGACTTCCATGCCTGCCCTGAACGGCTCCCCCTTCGACGTGGCGACCGGCGACGCTTCGCCGACCGTCTCGGTCAAGCCCGTGGTGCTGCCGGCCCCGGACCGCGGCGACGAGCTGCAGGTGCGGGTCACGGCGCCCGTGACCGGGGACCGGCTGCCGGTCGTCGTGTTCTCCCACGGCTTCGGCGAGTCGATGGCCGGCTACGCGCCGCTCTCGGACTTCTGGGCCGCCCACGGCTTCGCGGTCGTCCAGCCGACCCACCTGGACTCGCGGAGCCTCGGCCTGTCGCCGGAGGATCCCCGCACGCCGCGCGTCTGGCGCACCCGCGTCGAGGACCTCACGCGGATCCTCGACGACCTCGACCGCATCGAGGCCTCGGTGCCCGGCCTCGCGGGTCGTCTGGACCGCGGCCGGATCGCCGCCGCCGGGCACTCCTACGGCGCGCAGACCGCGAGCCACCTGCTCGGCGCACGCGTCCTGGACGCCGACGGCGAGGCCGGCGAGGACCTGTCCGACGCCCGCGTGACGGCCGGGGTGCTCCTGTCGCTGACCGGCACCGGGGGCGACGACCTGACGCCGTTCGCGGCCGAGGCCTTCCCGTTCATGAACCCGGCCTTCGAGCCGCTGACGACCCGGGCCCTCGCGGTCGCCGGCGACCACGACCAGTCCTTCCTCTCCCCCCGCGGGCCCGACTGGTTCACCGACGGCTTCCGCCTGAGCCCGGGCGTCCGGGACCTCCTCGTCCTGTTCGGGGGCGAGCACTCCCTGGGCGGCGTCTCGGGCTACGAGGTCGCCGCGACGACGGACGAGGACCCCGACCGGCTCGCGCTCGTCCAGCGGGTCACCAGCGCCTACCTGCGCACGGCACTGGGCGTCGAGGGCTCCAGCTGGACGACGGCGACCGCGGCCGTCGCCGAGCACGCCGGCTCGGTCGGCCGGCTGGACTCCAAGTGACGCGCACCGCGACTCCGCCTGCCTCCCACGCCGTCACCTTCGGGATCAAGACGAGCCCCACCCACGTCGCCTACGCCGATGTCCTGCGCGTCTGGCGCGAGGCCGACGCGATCCCCGAGATCGCCCACGCCTGGCTGTTCGACCACCTGCTGCCGATCTACGGCGACCCGTCCGGCCCGATGCTCGAGGGCTGGACGCTGCTGGCCGCGCTCGCGGGGCAGACCGAGCGCCTCGGCCTCGGCCTGGTCGTCACCAGCAACCGGTTCCGGCCGCCGGCCCTGCTGGCGAAGATCGCGGCCACCACCGACATCGTCTCCGGTGGCCGGCTCACGCTGGGGATCGGGGTGGGCTCGGCGCCCGGGCACCCGGCCGCCCGCCGCGAGTACGACGCCCACGGCATCCCGCTCATCCCCCACCGTGACGCCGCCGACAGCCTCGACGAGGCGTGCACGATCATCACCCGCCTGTGGACCGAGGACGAGGCGTTCGACTTCGACGGCGCCCATCACCAGCTGCGCGGCGCCCTCGGCAACCCCAAGCCGGTCCAGGACCCCCGCCCGCCGATCCTCATCGGCGGCTGGGGCGAGCGGACCCTGCGGGTCGTCGCGCGCCACGCCGACCTCTGGAACCTCCCGGGCGCTCCCCTCAACGACGCCGGGGAGCTGCAGCGGCGGTCGCAGGCACTCGACGAGGCGTGCGCCGAGGTCGGCCGTGACCCGCGGGCCATCGAGCGGTCCGTGCAGATCGGGATCGACTACGAGGACCTCCCCCGGGCCCTCGCGGACGTCACCGCGGCGCTCGAGACCGGCTTCACCCACGTCGTGCTCGCCCTCCCCGCGCCCTACCCCGAGCACATCGTGCAGCGGGTGCGGGACGAGATCGTCGTCCCGGCCACGCAGCGCTAGCGACCCGCCTGGGCGGAGGCGGTCGTGGGGACTTCGAGGAGCTTCGCCAACCGGTCGACGAGGAGGCCTGGCGCATCGGCTGGGATGATGTGCCCGCAGTCGGGGAAGATCTCGCCGCTGAGGTTGCGCGTGATCGGCTCGAGCTGGTGCTGCAGCGCGTTCCCGACCGTGTCGCCCCCGAGCGCGAGGACGGGCAGCGCCAGGGGCTCGCGGGCGGCCTCCTCGACGAGCGCGGCGTTGTGTGCCATGGCCCGGTAGTGGTCGAAGCCCGCGCGCAGCACCGCCGGGTCGCGGTACGCGGCCACGAACGCGTCGCGCAGCTCGGCGTCGACCCCGCGGCGCTCGTGAGTCCCGGCGCGCAGGAACCAGTCGATGTAGGCGTCGCTGCGTCCGGTCAGGGCGGCCTCGGGCAGGTCCGGCACGGTGTGGAAGCCGAACCACCACGGCGGTCCGGCGGCCAGGAAGCCCTCGGCGCCGGGGAGGCGACCGAGCAGCCCCTCCATCACGGCCAGCCGCTCGACGCGGTCGCCGTGGCGGACGGCGGTCATCCAGGCGACGGGAGCGCCCAGGTCGAGCCCCACCACCAGCGCCGCGCGCTGGACGCCGAGCGCGGTCAGCAGCGCCGCAGCGTCGTCGGACAGCGTGTGGAGGTCGTAGCCGCCCCCGGGCGTCCCCGTCAGACCGAGGCCGCGGAGATCCGGGGCGATGACGCGGTGGGTGCGGGCGAGCTCGGTGATCACGTCGCGCCAGACGAACCAGGTATGCGGCCAGCCGTGGAGCAGCAGCACCGCGGGGCCCTCACCGGCGGTCGTGACGTTGACCTGGAGGCCGTTGGCCTCGACGCGAGAGATGGTCAGGACGGGCGCGTTGGTTACCATTCGTTCCATGGTCACCGGTGGGAACCAGATCCACAAGACGGCACCGCGAGGTAACGCTCGGGCGCGCCGGGGGGATCTCTTCACTCCGGCGTGCCCCACGCGCAAGCTCCTGGACCGCCTCGGCGGCAAGTGGACCTCGATGCTCGTCAAGGTCCTCGGGGATGCCGGGACCGAGGTCCGCTTCGCCGAGTTGCAGCGCCGCGCACCGGGGATCTCGCGCAAGATGCTGGCCCAGACCCTGCGTGACCTCGAGGCCGATGGGCTCGTGACCCGGCGCGTGGAACCGACCGTCCCGCCGGCGGTCCACTACGCGCTGACGCCGCTCGGCACCACGCTCGTCGGGCCACTGGACACGCTGCGCGACTGGGCCGAGACGCACATGGGCACGATCGACGACCACCGCCAGCGCCTGGTCCGATCGCCGGCCTGACGCCGGGCACGCCGGTCGGCGCCGCTCGAGCCGGGCCGGTGGGCGCCGCCCTCGAGTGCTGCTAGCCGAGGCGATCCTCGACCGAAGGTGGGACCGGGTCCGCGATGTTGGCTTGGACCGCCTCCGGGGTCGCCGGACCCCAGCTGGCGAGCAGGCGCAGGCGCTCGGAGGTCGCCGATGCGACTCCGGGGACGAGCGTCACGAGGAACTGGTCGGGGTCGTCGGGCGGCAGCAGCGTCTGGTACTCGAACTCCAGCTCGCCCGCGACGGGGTGCGCGACCCGCTTGGGCCCCTGGCTCTGCTCGAGGATGTCGTGACGTGCCCAGAGCTCGCGGAACGTCTCGCTGGCGATCGCGAGCTCCCCGACCAGCCGCTCGAGCTGAGGGTCGCCGGGGTGCCGCCCGGCGTCGAGCGCGAGGTAGGCGACCGTCTCGGCGGCGACGGTCCGCCAGTCGGGATAGAGGACGTGGGCCTCGGGATGGATGAAGGTGAACCGCGCGCTGTTGCGCTCGCCGAGCGGCAGCGCGCTGAAGCCGAAGACGGCATCGGCCAAGGCGTTCCAGCCCAGCACGTCGGTGCGGCGACCGAGCACGAACGCCGGGACCCCTTCCATGGTCTCGAGCAGCCGCCGCAGCGTCGGCGCGACCTCCTGGCGCGCGTCGTCGGCGCCGTCGGCGTCGTGGCGGGGACGGGCGAGGAGGCGCAGGTGATCCCGCTCCGCTTCGGAGAGCCGAAGCGCCGTCGCCACCGCATCGAGGATGCTGTCGGAGACGTGCAGGCCGCGGCCTTGCTCCAAGCGCACGTAGTAGTCCACGCTGACGCCGGCCAGCTGCGCGAGCTCCTCGCGCCTGAGCCCCGGCACCCTCCGGCGCCCGAACTCGGGCAGGCGAACGTCGCCGGGCTGCAGGCGCGCCCGGCGTGAGCGCAGGAAGGTCCCGACGTCGTGCTCCATCGGTACAGGATGACGCCCGGCAAGCCGGCCAAGCTGGTCCTGATGGACCTAGGGTGAGCAGGCCATCGGACGAAGCGAGTCCTGGCAAGGGCGCCGCGCGGGTCGCACGCTGTCGGCATGAGCTCGAGCACGCAGGATGCGATGAAGCGCTGGGTCTTCAAGGCCGGAGGCACCGGGATCGACGACCTGCTGCTGGAGGAGGCCGCGCTGCCGGTCCCGGGGCCGGGGCAGGTGCGGGTCCGGATGCACGCGGCGTCGTTGAACTTCCGCGACCAGCTGCTGCTGATGGGGCAGTACGGCGGCGCCCCGACCGAGGACATCGTCCCGCTCTCCGACGGCGCGGGGGAGATCGACGCCGTCGGCGACGGCGTGGACGCCTGGCGGCCCGGCGACCGTGTCACCAACCTGTACTACCCCGCGTGGCGGGGCGGGCCGCTGGCCGCTGGCCTGGGCTTGGGGCCCGGCACAGCGGGCGATCCGGGGATGCTCGCCGAGTACGTGGTCCTCGCGGAGGACGCGGTCACCGCAGCGCCGCAGAGCCTCAGCCTGGCGGAAGCCTCCGGGCTGCCCTGCGCCGGCCTGACCGCCTGGACGGCACTCAACGGCGACCAGCCCTACGCGCGAGCGGTCGGACGGGACGACAAGGTCCTGGTCCTCGGCTCCGGGGGCGTCTCGCTCATCGCGGTGGGGCTGGCGCGCGGCGCCGGCGCGGAGGTCGTCGCCACCTCGAGTCAGGACGCGAAGCTCGATCGCACCAGGCGCCTCGGCGCCACCGAGACGGTCAACTACCGCGACACGCCGAACTGGGGCGAGGTCGTCTTCGAGCGCACCGGCGGCGTCGACCGCGTCGTGAACGCCGCCGGGACCAACGCGCTGGACCAGTCCGTCGCCGCGCTGGCCAACGGCGGGGAGATCGCCCTGACGGGCTTCATGGACCAGACGCAGACCTCCCCCGACTTCATCGCCCTGATGACCAAGGCCGCCACCATCCGCGGAACCCGCGTCGGAAGCGCTGGGGCGCACGCGGACCTCGTCCGCTTCATCGACGCAGGCCAGGTCAAGCCCCCCATTCACCAGACCTACTCCTTCGCCGACGCGAAGGACGCCTATCGGGCTCAGCTCGCCCCCGAGGTCTTCGGCAAGGTCGTCATCGAGATCCTCGCGTCTTGAGGCGACACCCCGTCCCGAGGTGGGTGTCAGCCGGCAAGCAGCGGCGCGGGTGACCGGTGTCGCTCCACCGTAACGATGGTCAGACGATCGGTGGGGTCCGGGTCCTTGGCTCAAGCTAAGCGATCGGGTTGAACGGTCGGCTAGGCTGCCGAAGTGGCGACCGGCCGTGGCCTGAACAACACCGCGCTCGTCGTCCTCGGCATGATCGCCGCCGGCCGTCGCAACGGCTACGAGATCTCCCGGACGGTCGGCGTCTCTACCCGCTTCTTCTGGCCGGCCAGCGTCGGCGGCATCTACCCGGAGCTGCGACGGCTCGAGGATGCGGGGCTGCTCGAGGCGGAGGACGATCCGCGTGGGGAGGCGATTCGCCACAGCTACGCCCTCACCCCGGCGGGTCGCGCCGCGCTCCGCGACTGGCTGGCCGACGACGCCCTCGGCCACTTCGAGATGCGCAACGAGGACCTCCTGCGGCTGTTCTTCGCGGCCGAGCTCGACGTCGACGGGCAGGTGGCGATCCTTCGCAAGCTCCGGGCGGGCCATGAGGCCCAGCTCGAGCAGCTCGAGTCGGGTGCCCGCCCCGCCGCCGAGCGGGGCGCCGGGCCCAACCGCCTGCTCGTCCTCGACTACGGGATCGCCCTGCACCGGTCGGCGGCCGAGTGGTGCCGTCAGGCGGAGGCGCGGCTCCTCGGGCGCTAGATGGTTGATCCCGAATCCCCGCATCGGCCGGATGACGTGCCTGACGCATCGACCTGTCTCGCTTGAAGCGGCGTGCCTCAGCGCTCGCTGTCGAGGTCGGCCATCATCACCTCCGCGTACCGGTCACCGGCGGCCGCCCCGGCCGGCACGGCCCCTTCGATTCGGGCCAGGTCGTCGGCGTCGAGCTCGAGGTCGGCGGCGCCGAGCGCCTCGTGGAGCCGGTCGCGGCGGCGGGCACCGACCAGCGGCACGATGTCCTCGCCCTGGTGGAGCACCCAGGCGATGGCCACCTGCGAGACGCTGGCCTCGTGGCTTTCGGCCACCTCGCGCAGGCGCTCGACCAAGGCCAGGTTGTGTTCGAGGTTCTCGCCCTGGAACCGGGGGCTCATGAAGCGGAAGTCGTACGCGGACAGCTCACGCCCCGCGCTCCAGTGCCCCGAGAGCAGCCCCCGCGAGAGCACGCCGTAGGCGGTGATGCCGACGCCGAGCTCGCGGGCGGTCGGGAGGATCTCCTGCTCGAGGCCGCGCGAGAGGAGCGAGTACTCGATCTGCAGGTCGGAGATCGGGTGCACGGCGGCCGCCCGGCGCAGGGTCTCGGCGCCGACCTCCGAGAGCCCGACGTGACGCACGAAGCCGGCCTGGACCATCTCGGCGATCGCGCCCACCGTCTCCTCGATCGGCACGGTCTGGTCCAGGCGAGCAGGACGGTAGACGTCGACGTGGTCGGTGCCCAGGCGCCGCAGGGTCTGAGCCAGGGCGTTCTTCGTCGCGGCGGGTCCGGCGTCGTAGCCGACGAAGCCGCCGGACGGGTCGCGCAATGCGCCGTACTTGACGCTGATGGTCACCGCGTCGCGCGGGCGGTCCCTGAGCGCGCGGGCGATCAGCAGCTCGTTGTGGCCCGAGCCGTAGAAGTCGCCGGTGTCGATCAGGGTGATCCCGGCGTCGATGGCGGCGTGGATGGTGGCGATGCTCTCGCCCTCGTCGGTCGGCCCGTAGAGGTCCGACATGCCCATGGCGCCCAGGCCGATGGCCGAGACGCGAGGACCGCTGTCCGAAAGTGCTCGTGTGTTCATACTCAGACCATGGGCGCGATCCGCTCCGGGTGCAAACACGGATGGGATGTGACTCCACAACGGCCGCTCCCGCGGATGGGCGCCGGTGCCTGAGCTCCGCCAGCTGCGCGCCTTCGTGGCGGTGGCCGAGGAGCTCAACTTCACCCGGGCCGCCCAGCGGCTCTTCCTGAGCCAGCAGGCCGCGTCGCGTCTGGTGGCGCAGCTGGAGGGCGAGCTCGGCGTTCCCCTGCTCGACCGCACCACCCACGCGGTGACGCTCACCCCGGCGGGCGCCGCCCTGCTGGCCGACGGTCGCGGCCTGCTGGCGGCGGCCGACGCCGCCTGGGAGAAGGCCAGGGCAGTCGGGCACGGTCTGGTGGGGACGGTGCGCATCGGAGTGACCCCGGCGGTCGGCGGGCGGGTGCGGGCCGAGGCGGTGCGAGCGCTCTGTGACGGGGCGCCGGAGCTGTCGGTCGCCTTCCACGAGGTGCGGCCCGCCGAGCTGGCTCCCCTGCTGCGCGACCGGGCGGTGGACGCGGTGCTCGCCCGCACTTCGTCCGGAGCGCCCGAGATCGACAGCGCCCCCCTGCGTCCCACGCCCGCCGCCCTGTTCGTCCCGCTTGGGCATCGGCTGGCCGACGGCCGCGCGGTGCGGCTGGCCGAGCTCGACGGCGAGCCGCTGCTGACCTGGAGCCGGCCCGGCACCCCCTACACGGACATGCTGGTCCAGCGCCTCGCCGCCGCCGGCGCCCGCGTCGAGCCGGTGCAGGCGCGCGTCACGGG
>CALMNS010000007.1 GCA_937871635.1 uncultured Solirubrobacter sp. | reverse complement strand
GCTCGAAGGCGTCCGGCGAGCGGCTGGCCAGCCGCGCCCGCGCCCGCCTGGTCGGGGAGCGGGAGCTGACCCGGGCGATCGAGCAGGACGAGCTCGAGCTGCGCTTCCAGCCCCTCTTCGGGGCCGCGGCCGGCGCCCGGCCCGCCGAGTTCGAGGCGCTCGTGCGCTGGCGGCACCCCACCCGCGGCCTGCTCTCCCCGGCGGCGTTCATCCCCCTCGCCGAGGAGTCCGGGCTGATCGTGGCGATCGACCGCTGGGTGCTGCACCGTGCCTGCCTGGACGTCGCGGGCATGGGCATCGACTCCGCCAAGGTGTGGGTCAACGTCTCGCTGCGCAGCCTCGGCGAGCCGGACCTGGCCGAGCACGTGCAGGCGACCCTCCTAGAGAGCGGGCTCGCGCCCGCCGGGCTCGGGCTCGAGATCACCGAGCGCGCCGTCGTCGAGGGCGGCGACGAGGTCGGCGCGATGGTCGAGCGCCTCCGCCGGCTCGGGATCGACCTGGCCGCCGACGACTTCGGCACGGGCTACTCCTCGCTCTCGGCGCTGATCGAGCGGCCCGTCGACGTGCTCAAGATCGACCGCTCGTTCGTCAGCCAGCTGCCGGCACCCGAGAGCGAGGCCGTCGTGCGCGCGATCGTCGCCATGGCGGCCGCGCTCGGGCTGCAGACGGTCGCCGAGGGCATCGAGCGCCCGGAGCAGCTCGAGGCGGTCCGGCAGCTCGGCTGCGATCTCGTCCAGGGCTTCCTGCTCGCCCGCCCGATGCCGCTCGCCGAGCTCGTCGAGCACTACGCCGCCGAGCCGATCGCGGCCTGAGCGGGCCAAGCGGCTCCTCCCTCACGGCCGGCCGGCCGGTCCTCGTAGCCTAGGTGCCATGAGCGTCGCCGCCCCACCGCTGCTTGCCTTCGACGACTCCTACGCCCGCGCGCTGGGGGAGCTGTGCCAGCCGTGGACCGCGGCGCCGCCGCCGGCGCCCCGGCTCTTGGCGCTCAACGAGGCGCTGGCCACGGAGCTGGGCGTCTCGCCCGATGCGCTGCGCGCGCCCGAGGGCGTCGCCCTCCTTACCGGCACCCCGCCCGACGGGGTGACGCCGGTCGCCCAGGGCTACGCCGGCCATCAGTTCGGCGGGTACTCCCCCCGCCTCGGCGACGGGCGGGCGCTCCTGCTCGGCGAGGTGCTCGACGTCCACGGACGCCGCCGGGACCTGCACCTCAAGGGCTCGGGCCGCACCCCCTTCGCCCGCAACGGGGATGGGAAGGCCGCCATCGGCCCGATGCTGCGCGAGTACGTGATCGGTGAGGCGATGCACGCGCTCGGCATCCCCACCACCCGGGCGCTCGCGGTCGTGGCCACCGGCGATCGCGTCGCGCGCGAGACGCTCCTGCCCGGCGCGGTGCTCACCCGGGTGGCGGCGAGCCACATCCGGGTCGGCACCTTCGAGTACGCGGCGCGGCATCCGGACCCGGCGCTCGTGCGGCGCCTCGCCGACTACGCGATCGCGCGCCACCACCCCGCCGCCGCCGAGGCGGAGCGGCCGTACCTCGCGTTCCTCGAGGCCGTCGTCGACGCCCAGGCCTCGCTGGTCGCCCGCTGGATGTCCGTCGGCTTCGTCCACGGCGTGATGAACACGGACAACATGACGGTCTCGGGCGAGACGATCGACTACGGCCCCTGCGCGTTCATGGAGGCCTACGACCCCGTGACCGTGTTCAGCTCGATCGACCATGGCGGCCGCTACGCCTACGGCAACCAGCCGCCCGTCGCGCAGTGGAACCTCGCGCGGCTGGCCGAGACCCTGCTGCCCCTGATCGACGCCGACACGGACGCGGCGATCGCCGCGGCCACCGGCGTGCTGCAGTCCTTCGCCGACCGCTACCAGGCCTACTGGAGCGCCGGGATGCGGGCCAAGCTGGGCTTGGCCGGCGACCGCCCGGAGGACTCCGCGCTGATCGCCGACCTCCTGACGCTGCTGCAGGCCCAGCGGGTCGACTTCACCGCCGGCTTCCGGGCCCTGTCGGCCGCCGCGCGCGAGGAGGCGGCGCCCGCTCGGGCGCTCTTCGCCGAGCCCGCCGCCTTCGACGCGTGGGCGGAGCGCTGGGG
>CALMNS010000006.1 GCA_937871635.1 uncultured Solirubrobacter sp. | reverse complement strand
ACCCTGGCCCGGGGCGAGCGCTACGGCGAGGCCGTCGCGGAGGCGCTCGCCGCCGTCGCGGCCGACCCGCTCCGCGAGAGCGCGCAGCGGACGCTGATCGACGCCTATCTGGCGGCGGGCAACCGGGCCGAGGCGCTGCGCCAGTACCGGGCCTGCCACCGGCTCTTCGTCGACCGGCTCGGCATCCCGCCGTCGCGCCGGCTCGACGACGTCATCGAGTCGGCGCTGGCACCACGGTGAGCTCGTAGCGCTCGGTGACGCCGGCCTCTCCGCGCCAGGGCTGCCCGTACCGGAGGCGGAGGGTGCCCGGCGCGGCCCGGAGCACGAAGACGTGCTCCGAGGTCCCGCCGATCCCGCCGCCCGGCGGGTGCTCGTAGCGCTCCGTGACGACCTCCGCGCCCTCGGGCAGCGCCTCGACCACCCAGGTGTGGCCCGTCCCCGCCGCCTCGGGGAGCGACACGATGAGCCGGTCGCCGGCCGCCACCTCGACGGTGCGGCCGGCGTCGCCGTGGCCTACGCGGACGTCGGCCACCCGGGGGCGCTCACCAGAGGTAGATGTTGTGGATCACGCTGCCGTCGTCCTCGCACTGGATGTTCGTGCCCGCGTCGCGCGCGAGCCGCGCGAGCTGGAGCAGCGCGTGGTGGGCGCCCGCGTTGGCGGGACCCAGCCGGCGCCAGCCGATCCCGTTGAGGTAGGCCCACGCGTTGGACTGGGCGTTGTTCGTCCACACGCCGCCGACCTTGGCGGTGGTCGTGGCCGTCAGGCCCTCGGCGACCGCCTGGGCGGCCAGCCCCGCCGCCTCGCTGCCGGGCGGCTGCAGGCTGGGGATGCCGCCGCCGCCGGCCGCCTCGGTCGGCGGACCGGTGATCAGCATCTCGGGGGTCAGCGTCGGGGCGCCGCCGTCGCCGGGGGCGGCCCCCGGGGTGGTGGTGGGCCGGGCGGCGGAGGCGCCGTTCTTGGTCTTGGTCGGGCTCACGTGAGATCGGTCCTTTCCCCTAGAAGACGTAGGTCTCGGTGACCTGGCCGTTGTCGTGGAAGGCGCGCACCGGCTGGTTGCGCAGGCGCGCGGAGGTCAGCTCCGTGAGCATGGAGAGGTTCGCCCCGGGCGCGCCGTGCGCGAGCCGCGCCCAGCCGAGCCGGTCCAGGTAGGCCCAGGCGTTGTCGGGGCTCTCGTTGCTCCACAGGCCGCGCAGCAGCGCGTCGACCCACATCCGCAGGTTGACGTAGTCGGCGCCGTGCACCCGCCAGGTCTCGATCCCCGCCTGGCCGTAGGCGATCCGGAAGAAGCCCTGCTCGCCCCAGCCCGTGCCCCAGGAGTTCTTCCCGATCCAGCATCCCTGGGTGTCGTCGAAGCCGATCAGGGAGACGCAGTGCCCACCGGCCTGGGCGCCCGAGACGTGCTTGTAGACCCCGCCGCCGTAGGAGAAGAAGTCCTGGTAGACGATGAAGCAGGCGCTCAGCGCCCCGTGCGTCATCAGGTGCTGCTTCATGGCCGCCACGTTGCCGGTCAGCGTCTGGAAGCCGGTGATCTTGGCCAGCCGGTTGGGCCAGTCGGCGTTCAGCGTCCCGCCACCGCCGGCCTGGTAGGGCATGTAGTCCTCGAAGGTCACCCCCTTGTCGCGGCAGGCGGTGAAGGCGTGCTCCGGCCACCAGCCGTTCGAGCAGGACGCACCGCTCGCCGGCCCGTGGACGAAGAAGAGCTGCTGCTCGGAGAGGTCGAGCTTGAGCTGCGGCTGGCCGCGCTGGAAGGCGGCGGTCGTCTCGAGCGTGGCCGTCGCGCCGAACGCGACGCACGAGCCGCACGAGCCCTGGTTCTTGACCGGGGTGACGTAGCTCGACCCGCTCGCGTTGCGCGCGTCGAAGGCCGCGCCGATCCCGTCGCCCGGGCCGCGCCCCTCGGCGACCAGCGGGTCGAGCGCCTCCGCCTGCGCGAGGATGTGGTCGACCTCCTCGCTCTCGGGCAGCGGGACGCCGAGGAGCACCCGGCGGTCGGGCTCCCGCAGCATCGCGGTGGTGGTGTCCACCGAGCGCCATCGCGCTCCCTGGCGCTCGAGCTCCACCCGCAGGCTGCGTAGGTCCAGCGCGTTGTCGGCCATGGGTCCTTTCCGTCGCGGTGTCGTCGGTGGCCGATCCTCCCAGGGCCGTGTCACGTCCCCGTCACGGATCCGTCACGCCGCCGTCACCGGCCTACGTCGACATCCCGGTGAACTGCCCGCCCGTCACGTTGAGCACCTGCCCGTGGACGTAGTTCGACCAGGGCGAGCACAGGAAGAAGACGCCGCCGGCGGCCTCCTCGACGGTCCCGGGCCGCCCGAGCGGGATGAGCATCGCCGCCATGCCGCGCAGCTGGTCCGGGATCCCGAGCTGGACCTCCTGGCCGTCGATCTCCATCGTGTTGGTCCCGTCCTTGGACGCGGTGAGGCGCGTCTCGATGAAGCCGAAGGCGACCGCGTTGACGTTGATCTTGAACTGGCCCCACTCCTTGGCCAGGGTCCGGGTCAGGCCGACGACGCCCGCCTTGCCCGCCGCGTAGTTGGCCTGGCCGGCGTTGCCCATCGTCCCGGAGACCGAGGAGACGTTGACGACCTTGCGAAAGACCTCCTCGCCGCGCTCGCGCTCCGCCTTGGCCGGCTCGCGCAGGTGCGGAGCGGCGGCGCGCAGCACCTGGAAGGGCACCACCGTGTGGATGTCGAGCATCCGCTGGAAGGCCTCGTCGGAGAGCTTGTGGACCGGGCCGTCGATCGTGTAGCCCGCGTTGTTGACGATGATGTCGAGCCGGCCGAACGCGTCCACCGCGGTCTGGACCAGCGCGTCCGGGGCGCCCGGCTTGGTCAGGTCGCCGCCGTGGACGACCGTGTCGCCCGGGATCTCCGAAGCGGTCTGCTCGGCGACGTCCGCGTCGAGGTCGTTGATGAGCACCTTCGCGCCCTGCGCGGAGAGCAACTCCGCCGTGGCGCGGCCGATGCCGCGCGCCGATCCGGTGACGATCGCCACCTTGCCGTCGAGGACTGCCATGTGTCGGGTCTCCAGGTTCGGTCGAGAGGGAGGCGGCAACTTAGCCGCTCCGGACTGGTATCTCAGCTGATACCATCGACCCATGGCGATGACCTTGCGACTCTCAGACGACGAGGCGGAGGCGCTGCGCCGCCGCGCGGAGCGCGAATCGCGCTCGATGCAGGACGTCGCCCGCCAAGCCGTGCGCGAGTACGTCGAACGGTCGAGTCGCGAGGAGCTCCTGGGGCAGGTGCTCGACGAGGAGCTGCCCCGCTACGCCGAGGCGCTCGAGCGCCTCGGCCGGTGATCTACCTCACCCTGCGCGAGCTCGTCGCGGTCGGTGAGCGGGCGATCGGCGACGCCCTGGTGATCAGGGACGCCGGGCTGCTCGAGTCGGCGCTGGCGCGGCCGCAGGCCACGGCATTCGGGGAGGACGCCTACGCGACGCTCGAGGAGAAGGCGGCGGCCCTCATGCACTCGCTGGCTCGCAACCACGCGCTCGTAGACGGCAACAAGCGCCTGGCGCTCGCGGGTCTGATCGCCTTCCCCGGCGTCAACGGCCGCCGGCTGACGCTGACGAACGACGAGGCGTACGACCTGACCATGGCGGTGGCCACCGGCGAGCTCGACGAGGTCGGCGTGATCGCCGACCGCATCCGGGCGTCGAGCGAACCGCGCTAGGTCACCCGGAGCAGGGTCATGTAGAGCGTGAGACCGGGGCCGAAGGCCATGGCGACGACGTAGTCGCCGCGGACGAGGCGCTGCGCGGCCAGCATCCGCTCGAGGATGAGCAGGACGGTGGCCGAGGAGCAGTTGCCGTAGTCGCGCAGCACCCCCTGGGACTCGGCGACCTGCTCGGCGGAGAGGCCGAGCCGCTTGGTCACCGCCTCGACGATGCGCGGTCCGCCGGGGTGGACGGCCCACCCGGCGACGTCCTTGGGGGCGAGCTCGTGGGCGGCGAGGAGCTCCTCGGCGACCACGCCGACGTGCTTGCGCAGAACGGCCGGGACCCGCGGGGAGAGCCCCATGCGAAAGCCGTGGTCGGTGACGTCCCAGGTCATCAGAGCCGACTTCGCGACGTCGGTGCGGGCGACGACGTCGACCACCTCGAGGCCGAGGGCGCCGCTCGCGCCGGCCGCCTCGGCCGGGCGCAGCGCCACCGCGGCGGCCGCGTCGGCGAACAGGGCATGGG
>CALMNS010000005.1 GCA_937871635.1 uncultured Solirubrobacter sp. | reverse complement strand
GTGGCCACGTCGTCGAGCAGCCGGCCGTCGAGGGGGCCGGGCGAGTCGCCGTGCCCGCGGAGGTCGAGGCAGACGGCGGCCAGGCCGGCGTCGCGCAGCAGGCGCGCGAAGTCGTGGTGGGACTCCTTCTGCGAGTCGGCGCCGTGGATGACGACCACGCCGCCTCCGGCCGCGGAGGGCGGAAGCCAGAGCGAGTAGGCGAGCCCGTCGACCGAGTCGACGGCCGCGGGGGGATCGGGCGTCCGATAGCGCATACTGCTCCTCCGATCATGGCCGCCGCGACGACCACCGTCTACCCCGAGGCGGCCTCCACGGACGGTGGGCGGCTGTCCGTCGGCGGCTGCGACGCCGTCGAGCTCGCCCGCGAGTTCGGCACGCCGGCCTACGTCTACGCCGAGGACGACCTCCGCGCCCGCGCCCGCCAGCTCCGGGGGGCGATGGAGCGCCACCACGGGCCGCGCTCGACCGTCGCCTTCGCCTCCAAGGCCTTCCCGTGCACCGCCGCGCTGCGGCTCTTCCGCGAGGAGGGGCTGGCGGTCGACGTGGCCTCCGCGGGGGAGCTGCACCTGGCCCGCCGCGCGGGCTACGAGGCCTCAGAGATCGTCGTGCACGGCAACGCGAAGTCGGTCGGCGAGCTCGAGGCGGCGCTCGGGACCACCATCGTAGTCGACAACGCCGCCGAGCTCGAGCGCCTCAGCGGCCTGGCCGGACGCGAGCAGCGCGTGCTGCTGCGCATCACCCCGGGCGTCTCGACCGACACCCACGCCGCCGTGGCCACGGGCCAGGCCGACTCGAAGTTCGGCTTCTCCATGCAGGACGCCCCCGCCGCGATCGAGCGGGCCGCCGCGGCGCTGGACCTGCGCGGCCTGCACGTCCACGTCGGCTCGCAGATCTTCGACGAGCAGCCCCACCGCGAGTCGATCGCCGCGCTGGCGACGCTCGGCGCCTTCCCCGAGTACGACCTGGGCGGCGGCTTCGGCGTCGCCTACACCGACGACCAGCGCTCCGTGGACCTCGACGCGCGCCTCGCGGCGATGGTCGCCGCCGCCCACGCCCTGCTCGACGCGGAGGGCCGCCACCTGACCATCGAGCCCGGCCGGGCGCTGGTTGCCGCGGCGGGCGTGACCCTCTACACGGTCGAGTCCGTCAAGCGCAACGTCTCGACCTGGGTGGCGGTCGACGGCGGGATGTCGGACAACCTGCGCCCGCTGCTCTACGGGTCGCCCTACCGCGCCGACGTCGCCGACCGCCTGGGGGGCGACACGGTCTGCCACCTGGCCGGCAAGCACTGCGAGTCGGGCGACGTGATCGCCCGCGACGTCGCCCTCGACGATCCGCGGCCCGGCGACGTGGTGGCCACACCGGTCACGGGCGCCTACGGCCACGCGATGGCCAACAACTACAACGGCGTCCCGCGCCCGCCGGTCATCTTCTGCAGCGGGGGCCGCGCCCGGGTCGTCGTGCGCCGGGAGACGGTCGAGGACCTCCATGCCCGCGACCTTTAGGGTCGGCCTCCTCGGCCACGGGACGGTCGGGGCGGCGTTCGCCGCCCTCCTCGAGCAGCGCGCCGACGCGATCGCCGCCACCACCGGCCTGCGCCCGGAGCTCGCCGGGGTCCTCACCCGCTCGCGCGGCGACTTCGCCGAGATCCTCGACGGCTCGGACCTCGTCGTCGAGCTGATCGGCGGCATCGAGCCCGCGCGCGAACACGTGCTGGCCGCCATGCGCGCTGGCCGGCACGTCGTCTCGGCCAACAAGATGCTGCTCGCCCAGCACGGCGAGGAGCTGTGGGGCACCGCCCGCGAGCACGGCGTCCAGCTGCGCTTCGAGGGCGCGGTGGCCGGCGTCGTGCCGATCATCCGCGTGCTCCAGGAGTCGCTCGCCGCCGCCCACGTGGAGCGGATCCACGGCATCGTCAACGGGACGACCAACTTCATCCTCTCCGAGATGGAGCGCACGGGCGCGCCCTACGCCGACGCGCTCGCCCAGGCCCAGGCCCTCGGCTACGCGGAGGCCGATCCCACCGACGACGTGACGGGCCGCGACGCCGCGGCGAAGATGGCGATCCTCGCCCGGCTCGCCTTCTCGACCCCCGTCCACCTCGACCAGGTCCCGTACGAGGGGATCGAGCACATCACCGCCGACGACATGGCCTACGCCCGCGAGCTCGGCCTCGCCCTCAAGCTGGTCGGGTCGGCGGAGCGGGTCGACGGCGGGATCTCCGTGCGGGTCCACCCGGCGTTCCTCTACGCGGGCCACCCGCTCGCCTCGATCGGCGGGCCGTTCAACGCGGTGACCGTGGAGTCCGCCGCGATCACCGAGATCACCATGTCCGGGCCCGGCGCCGGCGGGCCGCAGACCGCGAGCGCCGTGCTCGGCGACGTGATCTCGGCGATGATCCCGCCCGCCTCGACGCCGGAGACCACCGCCTCGCTGCCGATCGTCGAGGACGTCCGGTCGTCGTTCTACCTGCACCTCGAAGTCGCCGACCGGCCCGGGGTGCTCGCGCAGGTCTGCGAGCTGCTCGGGCTCCAGGGGGCGAGCGTGAAGTCGGTCGTCCAGAAGGGGCTGGGGGAGAACGCGCGGCTCGTGATGGTCGTGCACCCGCTCCCCGAGTCGCGCTTCTTCGCCGCGGTGCGGCTGATCGGCCGGCTCGACTTCGTCCGGGCCACCCCGCGGGCGATCCGGGTGATCGAGGAGGAGTTCGTGTGAGCCAGTCCCACGCGCCGTGCGCCCAGCGCGGCGGCCACGGGCACCCCGGCCTGATCGACCGCTACCGCAACCGGCTGCCCTTCGACTCCGACGACCCGGTCGTCTCGCTCCAGGAGGGCTCCACGCCGCTCGTCCTCGCCGAGCGGCTCTCCGAGCGGGTCGGCGCCGAGGTCTGGCTCAAGATCGAGGGGGCCAACCCGACGGGCTCCTTCAAGGACCGCGGGATGACCTGCGCGGTGTCGGCCGCCGTGCGCGAGGGCGCCGAGGCGGTCATCTGCGCCTCCACCGGCAACACCGCCGCGAGCGCCGCCGCCTACGCCGCCCGCGGCGGCCTGCGCTGCGCGGTGATCGTGCCGGAGGGCAAGATCGCCACGGGCAAGCTCGCCCAGGCGCTCATGCACGGCGCCCGCGTCGTCGCGCTGCGCGGCAACTTCGACCAGGCCCTCGCCCTGGTGCGCGAGCTCGTGCAGCGCCATCCCATCGCGCTGGTCAACTCGGTCAACGAGTTCCGCCTGCAGGGCCAGAAGACCGCCGCCTTCGAGCTCGCCGACGAGCTCGGCGAGGGCCCGGACACGCTCTGCATCCCGGTCGGCAACGCGGGGAACGTCACCGCCTACTGGAAGGGCTTCTCCGAGCTCGGCCTGTCGCCGCGGATGCTCGGCTACCAGGCGGAGGGCGCCGCGCCGCTCGTCCACGGCGCCCCGGTGGCGGACCCGGAGACGGTGGCGAGCGCGATCCGGATCGGCGATCCCGCCCGCTGGGAGGAGGCGATGGCGGCCATGACCGGCTCGAGCGGGGCCATCCGGGCGGTGTCGGACGACGAGATCCTCGCCGCCTACCGGCTGCTGGCCGCCGGCGAGGGCGTCTTCTGCGAGCCCGCCTCGGCCGCCGGCGTCGCCGGGCTGCTCAAGTACGGGGCGGAGGGCGCGGAGCGCGTCGTCTGCGTGCTCACCGGCCACGGCCTCAAGGATCCGCAGACCGCGCTCGCCCAGGCCGAGGCGGTCATCCCCTGCGAGCCGGACCTGGCCGCGGTGGAGCGCATTGTGACGTCGCCCAGCGCATGAGCGCCAGCGAGATGCGGCCGGGTGGTGACGTCGCCCAGAGCATGAGCGCCAGCGAAATGCGGCCGGGCGAAAGCGGTTGAACCGGCGCCGGCTCGTCCGCGTCCCCGCCTCCTCGGCCAACCTGGGGCCGGGCTTCGACTGCCTGTGCGCGGCACTCGCGCTCCACGTGGAGGTCGAGGTGGAGGAGACGGGCCGCTTCGCGGTGGAGACGGACCTGCAGATCGCGCGCGACCGGCGCAACCTCTGCGTCCGGGCCTTCTCGCGGCTGCACCCGGTCGACGACTTCACCTTCCGGATCCGCTCGAACGTGCCGCTCTCGGGCGGGCTGGGCACGAGCGCGGCCGCGATCGTGGCCGGCTTCGTGGCCGCCGACTCGCTCTTCGAGCTCGACGCGGACCTGCTCGCGCTCGCCACGGAGATGGAGGGCCATCCCGACAACGTGGCCGCCGCCCTGCACGGCGGCTTCGTGATCTGCGCCGACGGGCGGGCCACGCGCCTCGACGGGCCCGCCGGCCTGGAGGCGGTGCTCGTCGTCCCCCACCACGCGGTGCGCACCTCGCAGGCCCGGGCCGCGCTGCCGGCCGAGTTGCCGATGGGCGACGCCGTCTTCAACGTCGCCCACGCCGCGCTGCTCACCCTCGGGCTGGCCCGCTCAGACCTCGACCTGATCGGCCGCGGCCTGCGCGACCGCATCCACCAGCCGCGCCGCGCCTCGCTCTTTCCCCGCTCGGTCGAGCTCCTCGAGCGCGCGACGCGGCTCGGCGCCCTCGGGGCGACGATCTCGGGCGCCGGCCCGACCGTCCTGGTGTGGACGCACTACGAGTCGACGGGGGCGGTCCTCGCCCGCCTGCGCGGGGAGGCCGAGGGCTGGGCCGACGTCCTGCACGTCTGCTTCGAGCCGCAGGGCGCCGACGTGCGCGAGCTCTAGCCGGTGCCGCGGTAGGGGGGTCCGCGTTCCCCGCACGGGGACGGGTCCTCGCCGGGATATCGCTAGCCGGTGCTACTCCTGCGCTAGCAC
>CALMNS010000004.1 GCA_937871635.1 uncultured Solirubrobacter sp. | reverse complement strand
CCCACACCGCAGCCATCTACCTCTCGCGCGCCGCGCTCTCGCCCGAGCCGCTCGCGCTGCGACCGATCGAGGCGGCCGACCCGGACGAGGACGCCCGGGCCGGCTTCGCCTTCGCGGCGGTGCTCGTCCTCTACGGCCAGCTGTTCACCTTCGCCTACTGGGTGGCCTCCGGCGTGGTGGAGGAGAAGGCGTCGCGGGTCGTCGAGGTCATCCTCGCCGCCATCGCGCCGTGGCAGCTGCTGGCCGGCAAGATCGTCGGCATCGGCCTGCTCGGGTTCGTGCAGCTGCTGATCACCGTCGTGCTCGGCGTGGGGGCCGCGACGGCGGTCGGCTCGCTCGAGCTGACCGGCGACATCCTCGCCGCCGCCGGCCTCGCGCTGGTCTGGTTCCTGCTCGGCTACCTCTTCTACGCCTGCGCGTTCGCCTGCGCGGGGGCGATCGTCCCGCGCCAGGAGGAGCTCCAGTCGTCGATCACGCCGCTGACCACGGCGATCCTCGTCTCGTTCTTCGTCGCCTTCGCCGTCATCCAGGATCCCGACGGCCTGCTCGGCACGATCGCCTCCTTCGTCCCCTTCACGGCCCCGATGGTCATGCCGCCGCTCATCGCGCTCGGGGAGGCGCCGATCTGGCAGGTGCTCGGCGCCGTGGTGGTGACGGCCGGCTGCGCGGCCCTGCTCGTCCCGCTCGCGGCCCGGATCTACGCGGGCGCCGCGCTGCGGACCGGGTCGGCGGTCAAGCTACGGGAGGCCTACCGGTGGAATCGCGCCTGAGCGCTCCGCGCTCAATCAGGGGACGAGGAAGATGACCCCGTCGCGCTCGACCACCGGGAACGAGCGGAGCTTGGCCACCGCGTTGCTCGTCGTCTGGACGGTCTTCGAGTAGGGCGGGAAGCCGAAGATGCGGCCCTGTGGGCCGCGCAGCATCGTGCCGGTGACCACGTCGTACTGGGCGCGGTGCCAGGGGCAGACGAGGCAGCCGTCCGCGTCGACCGCTCCCTGCCCGAGCTTGGCGAACTGATGGCGGCAGACGTTCGAGACGGCGAACGGGCGCCCGTTGGAGATCCCGACCGCCAGCGTCCCGTGGGCGTCGGTCTCGACCTCCCGCACCCCGCCCGGTCCGAGGTCGCCCACCGCGACCAGGCGGGTCCCCTGGGCGACGACGGGGTTGCGGGTGACGACGGGCGGCGGCATGGCGGAGGACTACCCGGCCGAACGGCGGCTACGCGCCGACCCGGGGATGGTTGATTCCGGGAACTCGGAATCGATCATCTAGCGTCCCGGCGTGCTCGCCCCGCGGTGGATGACCTGGGTCGCGGCCTACGAGCGGGCCTGGCGCACACCGGGCACCGCCGCGCTGGCCGGGCCCTTCACGCCCGACGCGACGTACCGGACCGCGCCGTTCGAGCCGCCGTACGTCGGCCTGGAGGCGATCGCGCGGATGTGGGAGGCGGGCCGCGACAGCGCCGACGAGGCCTTCTCGCTCGACGCGGAGCCGGTCGCCGTCGAGCCGCCGACCGGCGTGGTCCGAGGTCAAGTCGCTGCGCGAGGCGCGGCGGAGGGCAGCGTGGGGTCGATGGAGCGCGCATCTGCCACCCCTCGCTGGCTCGGCGGTCACTCGGGGTGGATCGTGCACGCCAGGGCGATGCGTTGCCACCCCTTGTCGGGCTCCACTGGAGCGAGGGGTGGCAGATGCACGCGGTTGACGCGGCGATCGCGCGGCTCGCCGCGCGGCAGAAGGAGCTCGTCAGCCGTGGTGCTCTCCTCAATGAGGCCGTCACCAGATCGGCCATCGCCCACCGTCTCCGCCGGGGCGACCTCCGGCAGATTCATCCCGGCGTCTACACCACCGCCCACGCCCCGCTCATCTGCGGGGCCGCTCGGGCTCGTGGTCGTCGCGTCGAGGTCCGCTACGGGCCGCCGCGGGAGCGCCGCTACCGCGACCTCTGGATCGTCACCCTCGCCGACGACGACCGGTGCCGCGCCTTCGAGGAGTTGCCCTTCTGGCCGCCCGGCTCGGCCGGGGAGTACGCCGCCGGCCCGGGCGCGGACTGAAGCGCGGGACGCACCGTCCGCGACCCGGTCAGAAGGTGAGCCGGAGGTCCTCGTACTCGGGAGAGGACGGAGCCGCGCGCGAAACGGGTTCGCTGGCCGCCGGCGCAGTCGCGCGCCCGGCCTCACCGCCCGCCGGCAGCGCCGCGGGCTCGGCCCGCTCGGCC
>CALMNS010000003.1 GCA_937871635.1 uncultured Solirubrobacter sp. | reverse complement strand
GGTGGCCTCGACGATGGGGCGGACGACCGGCACGGCGGTCTCGGTCACCGGCGCGGTGGCCTCGACGATGGGGCGGACGACCGGCACGGCGGTCTCGGTCACCGGCGCGACGGTCTCGGTGACCGGGCGGACGACGGGCGCGACCGTCTCGGTGACCTGCGCGGCGGTCTCCCTGATCGGCGCAGCGGTGTCGGTGATCGCCGGCGAGGCCGGCGCGGTGTCCGCGACGGGCGCGACGGTCTCGACGGTCTCGGAGACCTGATCAGCGGACTCGGTCACCGGGGCGACGATCTCCGCGGCCGGGGCGACGGTCTCCTCGACTGCAGGGGCCGTCTCGACGACCGGTTCGGCGCTCACCGGGACTGGAGCGGTGGCCTCAGGGACCGGGACACGCTCGGCGAGCGGAGCCACGCTCTCGGCCACGGGGGCGGTGGGCGGGTCGAGCGCCAGCGCCGTGCCCTGGCCCCACGTGGCCAGGGCCAGGAGCGTGCATACGAGCACGGCGAGGAGGCTTCGCCGTGCGAACAGACCGGATGTTCGCGCACTTGCGGTCATACGAGGCGGCGGGACGAGCCCGCGAGGAGCGGGTCTACCCAGGGCGCCTTCGTGCCAACCGCCCCGCCGCGAGCGCCGCCCTAGCTGTCCTGCTCGCAGAGATGCTGAACGCGGGTGATGGGGGCGCGGCCGCCGCCTGGCCGCTGCGGGCGTCGACCGTCACTGGCTCCCCACCGTGGTGTGGACGGAGAACGGGACGCTGGGTCGTAGACCGGGCGGCCGTCGAGCTGCGGCCGTCGACGGCCGGGATGCCGGGCGGACGGGCGTCCGCAGAACCGCCGGCGGTGGCGGCCAGCAGCTCGCCGTCGACGTCGTCGGCCGGCACGGCGTAGGTCGGCACGACCCGCTTGGGCTCCCAGACCAGGAGGGCGCGCGTGCTGTCGACCATGGTCTGGTCGTCCGGCGTACCCCGGATGCGCTTGTCCGTGGGCTCGTAGCGCAGCGTCTCCAGCTCCCGGGTCAGGGACGTCGCGAAGGCGAGTGCTCATGCGGTGGCTCCTCGGTCGGCGCTCACGGGCGGAGTCTCAGCGGCGGGCGTCCGCAAGGCGTTACAGGATGAGCGCCGAGGGTCCATACTCGGGCGCGTGCCCGCACCGCTCATCGAGTTCCCCGCCGACGACGCCGATCGCGCCCGCCGGTTCTGGGGCGGCGTCCTCGGGGTCGACCTGGCTCCGCGCCCGCCGGCGGCCGGATCGGGGTGGGTGAGCGACGGCGACGACCTGCGGCTCGGAGTCCACGACCGGGGAGCGGGTCCCGGCGACACCGCGTGCCTCGCGTACTTCACCGTCCCCAACATCGCCGCGGCGCTCGAGCGGGTCCGCGACCTCGGCGGCTCGGTCATCCACCCCGGCGATCGCTGGGCCATCTGCCGCGACTCGGAGGGCAGCCCGTTCGCGCTGGCCGCCGCGCCGGGGTCCGGCGACCCGGCCGGCGGGCCGGCGCGCTAAAGGAGCCCGAGCCCGCGCCGAGTACCTCCCCAATGGACCTACCGCGTCTGGTGCGCGCCGGAACGCCGACCGAGGTCTCCGTGCTCGCCGTCATCGCGTCCGTCCTGGGGTTGGGATGCCTCGCCACCGCGACGTTCCCGATGGCGCAGACCACGCTCCGGGGCGTCCTGGTCGTGCTGACGCTGGTGAACCTCACCGCGGCGCTGACGCTCCTGCTCGCCGGAGCGCGGGTCTCGCCCTTCTTCATGCACGTCGCGGTGGTCTTCCTCACAACGATCATCGGCGTGATGGTCGCCACCGCCGCCACCGAGCGGGGGCTCATGATGAGCGCCCTCGGCTTCACCTGGATCGGGGTCTACGCAGCGATCTTCTTCCCTCCGGTCGCGGCGCGAAGGTACGCGGCGCTGATCGTCGCCGCGCTCGGGATCAGCCTGCTCTCGGCGCGCGCCCCGACCGCGGTGCTGGTGTGGATCACGATCTCGGCGATGGTCTGGGTGGGGGTCGCGATCCTCACCGGGTACACGACGCGCCTCCGTGCCGCGGCGCACACCGACGGCCTCACCGGCCTGCTCAACCGCACGGGCTTCGCCGAGGCCGCGGCACGGATCCGTCCGATGGCCGAGCGCCGGGGCGAGCAGCTCGCCCTCGCGGTCATCGACCTCGACGACTTCAAGCTCGTCAACGACCGCGGCGGCCACCTCGCCGGCGACCGCCTGCTCGTCGACCTCGCCCTGGTGTGGAGCGCCGCCCTGCGGCCGGGCGACCTGCTGGGCCGGTTCGGAGGCGACGAGTTCGTCCTGATGGTCGCCGGACCGACCGGGGATGAAGCCGACCATCTCCTCGCCCGCTTGGCGCAGGCCCACCCGGCCACCTGGACGGCGGGCGCCGCGCTGTGCTCGGCCGAGGAACCGCTCGACGACGCGATCGACCGGGCCGACGCGCGCCTCTACCGCGCGAAGGAGTCGCGCCGGAGCGCCCGCCCGCCCCGGTCGGCGCATGAGCACCGCGAGCTCGTCGCGGCCAAGCCGGCCTGACGGCGCGTCTCACCGGCCAGCGGGACCGCGGCGCCAGGAAACGGCGAAGGAAGCGAACCTTCCACGCGCGGGGCCCTACTCATTGCATCGGGGATGACCGGCTCGCCGGGGGCAGAGGCGCAGAGCGCCTACCGGCTCCGCCTGTACCACTTCGACCCGTCGCTGAAGAACAGACCTTGCCGGAGGTCGGTTTCGGCGAAGCCGCCGCGGACTTCCCCGTCGAGGGTGTACCGGTAGAGGACCAACGCGAAGAGCCGTTCGATCGTGAAGGCCAGGAAGCTGGCGCTGGCGAGAAGCGCGATCCCAAGCCCGAGCGCTGAGAGGGCGATCGGGCCGGTGCCGCCGACCATGCCTGCGCACAGGAACGCGCCGCCCGGCAGCGCGAGCACGATCGTGCAGAACGTGATGGACACCGATCCGATCACCGACTCGCCCCACTGGCGGCGGAAGACGTCGGCCGAGCGGCGCGCGGCTTCCCTTCCGCCGGCGCCGTCGATGACGATCACGGGTACCGCGAACAGCGTGGCGAGCGCCCAGGCCGTGCCCAGCACCCATGACGCGACGGCTCCGACGCCTGGCACCCACTGGGCTACGGCGTCGAGGGCCGCGCCAACGCCGGCGGCAAGGAGCGACCAGCCGGCGATCTGCGGGATCCGTCGTGTCGCCACCGTGAAGCTCTCGCGCATCGTGAGCCCGTGCCCGTCCATGCAGGCGTTCGCGGCTGCGAGCAGCGCGACGGTGAAGTAGACCGTGATGAAGATGAACGGATACGCGACCACGGCGCTTCCCACCGCCAGCTTCCAGCGATCGCCCGTCTGCGCCCACCACACGAACACCGGGCCGAACAGGACCAGGGTCGAGACCACCCACGCGAGAAAGGATCCGGCAGCGACGGCGCGCATCGCCGCGGTGCGTGACAGAAACGTCCACGAGAGGCCAAGCATCCGGATGCTTCGATCCCACTGCCCCTCCCGTTCGCTCCGACCGGTCGAGGCCCGCCAAGTCTCCGCCATCCGTTCTCCTTCCTAGAAGGATCCCCGAGCTTGGGGAAGCGAACGATCATTCGCTCGCACTCAACGCACAGTCACCGAGCGGATTTGCGGTCGTGGTCCTGGTCGAGGCCACCAGAAGGCGGCGCGGAGGCTTCGGGCGGTGGTCTCCGGACCCGGATCACCCGGTCACTTCAGCCCGGACGATCCGACCGCCTCGCAGTCGCACCGTCAAGTACTCGGAATCGAGCTTGATAAGCCCTCGCTCGTCGCCCAACAGCCAGGCGAACTCCGTTCCGGATCCCTCGAACGGCCTCCCGAGGAGCCGGCGCGCCTCGCGGAGCGACATGCCGATCAGGGTTCTGCACTTGATCAGGCGGTCGGCCGCGCGCTGTCGCGGCGACGGGTCGCCCTTGATGCCGTCCTCCTGAATCCACTCGCGGCGATCGAGCGGCCGGGTGCAGTCGTCGCCCGCGGTCGACGAGTTCCCGCCCGAACCACAGGCCGCAGCCGCTATCAGCGCGACCAGCGAACCGGCCAACATGAACGCTGCTCGGGTTCTGCTTCGTTGCATCGCGGAGTAGCGACTCCAAGTACGTGAAGGCCGGATTCGATTGGCAGGCCCGGAGGCGGCGTCGTGGACGCGCGCAGGCGGTTACGGTGCGACGCGGACGAATTACGCCGGTTGGCGCTCGATGGTGACTTCGTGCCCGGCGGGCTCAGGCAGCGCGTCGAGCAACTCCTTGGGCAGAATCGTGCTCGCCGCCCAGACCTCTGCGCCGATGAGCGCGCCCGTGTCGGCGTCGTACTCGAGAAGTCCCCAGGGCTGCTCCTCCGCCCGAGCCCTGCCCTTCCGGACTCCGAGCGTCAGCAGCGCGATGTCGGACTCGGGGGCATAGTGGCTCATCCCGAAGCAGAGGCTAGACCGGCGACGACAAGGTGACCACCCGGGCGGCGCGGCGTCATCCCCGTCCGGCCAGTCCTAGAACACCGTGACGGCGCCGACGACGATCCGCCATTGCGCCGCGCCAGGCTCACGCTCGATCGCGAGCGTCCCGAACGTATGGCGCAGGTCGCGGAGACGCAGCTCCCGCAGACCAGCCTCCCTCAGTGTGGTCGTGTACGAAGCGGCGAAGGAATCGAACCTTCCAAGCGTGGGGCTTCCACGCCCTGTCGGTTTTGAAGTGCCCCGTTTCAGGTCTTTTGGCGCGCGCTACGTCATCAGAGGCGAGGATGGCCGTGTCGTCCTCGGAGACCTCCCGGCCCGAGCCGGGACGATCCGCGACGCTTCGCGCCCCGCGGGCGATCGTCGCTCC
>CALMNS010000002.1 GCA_937871635.1 uncultured Solirubrobacter sp. | reverse complement strand
CCGCTGGCCCGACGGGGACGAGCGCCTGGTGCCGCTCGAGGCGGTGGTGACCAGCGGCGCGCAGTACGGCCGCCGGGGCGAGCCGCTGTTCCCGCCGATCACGAACGGCGCGGGCGCCGGCGCGGGGGACGACCTGGCCCGCGCGGTCGGCCACGGACTCAACGAGCTGCTCCAGCGCGACCTCAACTGGTCGGCGTTCAAGGCGCTCGACTCAGGGCGCGCGGTCGACGCCCGGGCGGTGGCGCCGGCGCTGGTCGAGCGGCTCGCCGGCCTGGGGGTCGAGGTGCGGCTCAAGTACGCGGGCCACGCCTTCGGCGTCCACGCCTTCCACGCCTCGGCGCTCGATGCGGACCCCAGCGTCCCCGCGGTGATGCGCACCGCCACCGGCGAGGGCGCCGACGCCGATCCGGTCGTCGCCGGGCGCAAGGCCCTGCTCGAGCTGTGCTCGTCGCGCTCGCGCAAGCGCTTCTTCTTCGGCGGGCCCGAGGCGCTCGCCGTCGCGCCGGCCGCGTACGTCGAGCGCTTCGGCGGCGACGGCGGGAAGGTCCTCGAGGAGCTGGGCGTCGACCTCAACGCTTGCTTCGACGCCCTGCTGCGCGAGCCGGCGGCGGTCGCCCGCGTCGTCGACCGCCTCACCCGGGTCCATGAGACGGTCCCGCTGCCGCCCGCCTTCGACCCGCAGCGGCGCACCCGGGCCCTCGCCGAGGCGGGGTACGAGATCCTCGTGGTCGAGCTCACCGAGCCGGAGGACCCCGCCCGGGTGGCCAAGGTGATCGTGCCCGGGCTCGAGGCGGAGGTGCTGAGCCACCACCGGCTCGGCCGGCGCGGGGTCGCGCGGCTGATCGAGCGCTGCCCGCACGCCGTCCACGACGCGCCGCGCGAGGGCTGGACGCGCGCGGCGGTGCCCGAGCCGGTGTGGATCGACACGGGCTGGCTCGACGAGGTGGCGGCGGCGTTCGCGCCGCTGTACCGCGAGCCCGACCGCCACGCCTACCGAGCCCCGGGCACGTGAGCCTGCGCTACGCCTACAACACGAACGGCACCCAGAACCACCGCCTCGAGCACGCGGTGGAGCTGATCGCCGACGCGGGCTACGACGGCATCGCGCTCTCGCTCGACGTCCACCACCTCGATCCCTACGCGCCCTTCCTCCCCTCGCGCGCGCTCAAGCTGGGCGAGCGGCTCTCGGCGCTCGGCCTCGGCTCGGTGATCGAGACGGGCGCGCGCTACCTGCTCGACCCGCGCGTCAAGCACGAGCCGACCCTCGTCTCCCCCGAGCCCGACGGTCGGGCGCGGCGCGTCGACTTCCTGCGGCGCGCGGTCGACGTCGCGAGCGTGCTGGGCAGCGAGTGCGTCTCCTTCTGGGCCGGCGTGCCACAGGCGGGCGTGCCGGCCGAGCGCGCCCGCGCGTGGCTGCTCGAGGGCGTCGAGCAGCTCCGCGAGCACGCCGCGGCGCGCGGCGTCGTCGTCGCCCTCGAGCCCGAGCCGGGCATGGCGATCGGGGACCTCGACGAGTTCCTCGCCGTGATGCCCGCCGACCTGCCGCTGGCGCTCGACACCGGCCACTGCCTGGTGACCGGCGAGCGCGATCCGGCCGTGGCGGTGCGCGAGCTCGCGGGGCGGCTCGCGACCATCACGGTCGAGGACATGAAGCGCGGCGAGCACGTCCACCTGCCGTTCGGCGAGGGGGACATGGACCTGCCGGCGGTCCTCGGCGCGATCGAGGAGATCGGCTGGCGGGGGCTGGTCTGCGTCGAGCTCTCGCGCGACTCGCACCGCGCCCACGAGATGGTCCCCGCCGCCCTCGCCGCCCTGCGCCCGTGAGAGTCTGCTTCGTCTCCCGGCGCTTCTTCCCCGCCATCAGCGGCATGTCGGTCTACGCCGCGAACCTGCTGGGCGAGCTGGTGGCCGCGGGCCACGACGTGACGATGGTCTCGCAGTACCGCGGCGACGAGCGCGGCACGCGCGTCTACGGCGGCGGGCCGCCGCCGCCCGTGCCCGGCGTGCGGGTGCTCGGCCTCGAGGCGCTCGGCGAGCAGGCCGGCGGGGACTTCGAGCGCGACGTCGCCACGCTGCGGGAGACCGTCCTGCGCGAGGCGCCGTTCGACGTGATCCACGCCCAGTACGGCTACCCGACGGGCCTCGCCGGCATGGAGGCCGCCCGCGAGCTCGGCGTCCCGTGCGTCGTCTCGATCCAGGGCGGCGACGGTCACTGGGTGGGCTCCTGCTGCGCCACGCACGAGCGGGCCATGCGGGCGGTGCTCGACCACGCGGGCGCGCTGCTGATCGGCTCGGCCTCCTTCCGCGACGAGGTGATCGAGCGGTTCGGCACGCCGGCAGAGCGCTTCACGATCGTGCCGGGCGCCGTGGACGCGAAGCGGTTCGCGCCGGGCGCCAGCGTGGAGCCCTCCTCGCCGAGACCGCTAGCCAGTGCTACTCCAGCGCTAGCACTGGCTAGCAGTTTCCCGAAGGAGACACCGACGGTCCTCTACCACGGACGCGTCGACCGCCGCAAGGGCGCGCTGGACCTCATCCGCGCCGCCGCGGAGCTGCCGGTCCGGGTGGTGATGTCCGGCATCGGCCCCGACTTCGAGGCGGCCCGCGAGCTCGCGGCGGAGCTGTCGGTCGACGCGGAGTTCCCGGGCGCGGTCCCCTACGACCAGGTTCCGCAGGTGTACCGTGACGCCGCCGTCTTCGCCTCCCCCACCTACGCGGAGGGCTTCAGCAACACCATCCTCGAGGCGATGGCGGGCGGCATCCCGGTCGTCGCCGGCGACGCGGTCGGCGTGAAGGACTGCATCGCCGACGGCCACAACGGGCGCCTCGTCCCGCCGGGCGACGTGACGGGACTCACGGCCGTCCTCGATGAGCTGGTGGCCGATCCCGAGCAGCGCGCCCGGCTCGCCAGGCAGGCGCGCGCCGACGTCGAGCGCCTCTACGCCTGGCCCGTGGTGGCCCGCCAGATCATGGCCGCCTACGACGCCCCCGCCAACCCGGGCTGGTCTAGCCCGCGCGCCGACCCGACGGAGCCGTGCCGCTTCCGCGAGGATCCACACCTCCTGTGAGCAAGCGCGCCCTCTTCGTCTCCCCCCATCTCGACGACGTCGCCTTCTCGGTCGGCGCCGCCTTCGCGGCGCTGTCCAAGGCCGGCTGGCACACGATCCTCCTGACGGTCTTCACCCAGAGCGTCCCCGAGCCGACCGGCTTCGCCCTCGCCTGCCAGACCGACAAGGGGATCGCGCCCGAGGTCGACTACATGGCCCTGCGCCGCGCGGAGGACCACGCGGCGGCGGAGATCCTCGGCGCCGCCGAGGTCATCCACCTCGACCACGCCGAGGCGCCGCACCGCGGCTACGACTCCGAGGCGGCCCTGTTCGGCGCGCCGCACGAGGGGGACGACCTCGAGCTCGACCTGCCGACCTTCGACGAGCTGTTCGTCCCGCAGGGGATCGGCGGCCACGTCGACCACCTCCTGGTCGTCCGCGCGACCGACCACCTCAAGGCCCGCCGCTACCGCGAGCTCCCGTACGGCCTGCGGCCCGACGCCCCCGAGGCGCTGCCGGGGGACGCCTTCGCCCCCAGCGGCCGCAAGCTCGACGCCTGCGCGGCCTACACCTCCCAGCTCGACTTCCAGTTCGGCGGGGAGGCGGCGATGCGCGCCGCCCTCGGCGGCGCGCAGGAGCGCGTCTCTAGGCGTGCGCCGGGACCTTCGCCGGATCGCGGTAGGGCTGCTCCTCCTTGACGCCCTCCTCGAGGTAGACCGACTCGACGTTGACCTCCCAGAGGTCGTGCCCGGCGCCGGAGAGGTTCTCGACCGCGCGCAACGCGGTGAGCATCGAGTGGTCGGAGTTGTTGTAGCGGTGCAGCCCGTTGCGGCCGACCTGCTGGAGGTTCTCGATCCCGCGCAGCCAGTCCTTGATGACGTCGACGTGCTCGGAGTAGTCCTCGTCGTAGACGGGATAGGCGAGCGGGACGCGGGTGACGTAGCCCTTCTCCACCTGGCCGGCCTTCGCGAGGTTGAGCTGCTCGAGCTCGCCCTTGGCCATCTCGATGAGGTCCTCGTCCTTCGCGGCCCACAGGGCGTCGCCCATGTTGCAGAAGTACTCCATGCCGACCGAGGCCTTCGAGGGGTCGGGGACCATCCAGGGGCTCCAGGAGCGGAAGTTCTGGATGCGGCCGACCTCGACGCCCGGCTCGTGGATGTAGATCCAGTTGTCCGGGAACAGGTCCTCGCCGTCGACGACGAGCGAGACGGTCAGGAAGTCGCGGTAGCGCAGCCCGCGGCCCGCGTGCTGGACGACCTCGGCGGGGGCCGGGTCGGCGATCCGCACCGTGTCGCGCAGCGGCAGCGAGGAGATGACGTCGGAGACCTCGATGCGCTCCCCGCCGGCGTGCACGGCGACGACGCGGCCGTCCTCGATCTCGAGCTCCTCGACGCGGGTCTGCATCCGGACCTCGCCCCCGAGGGCGATGATCTCGTCGCACATCGTCTCCCACATCTGCCCGGGCCCGAAGCGCGGGTAGTGGAACTCGGAGATCAGCGACTTGATCTTGTTGCCCTTGTTGCCGAAGAAGGCGGACTTCGCGGCGGAGAAGAACGAGAGGCCCTTGATCCGCTGGGCGGCCCACTCGGCGCGCAGCTCGGTGGCCGGGACGCCCCACACCTTCTCCGTGTAGGTCTTGAAGAAGTGCCGGTAGAGGCGCTTGCCGAAGCGGTTAGAGACCCACTCCTCGAGCGACTTCTCCTCGCCCTTGGGCGTGATCGTGGCCCACGTGTAGGACAGCAGGCAGCGCGTGAGCTCGACGGGGCCGAGCTTGCGGATCACGTCCATGCCGTTGAGCGGGTAGTCGAGGAACTTGCCGTTCCAGTAGATCCGCGACATGCGGGGGCGCTTGAGGAACTCCTCCTTCATCACCTCGTGCCAGAGGTCGTCGACCTCCTGGGACTTGGTGAAGAAGCGGTGCCCGCCGAGGTCGAAGCGGTAGCCGTCGCGGACCTCGGTCTTGGCGATCCCGCCGACCTGGTCCTCGGCCTCGAAGACGATGACCGGCTTGCCCTGCTGGGCGAGCCGGTAGCCGGCGGTGAGTCCGGCCGGGCCGCCGCCCAGCACGGCCACGGGAAGGCCGGGGCGCCCGGAGCGGCGAGCGTCTGAGGCCGGGGAGCGGGTCTCGTCGATCAGGGACATGGCCCCACTGTGCCCACCCCGCGCGCGTCTACGGCGACACCATAACCCCGGCTAACAACGCTTAACCCCTACCGTGGGAACGGCCGTGACCGTGCTCGACATCCTCGTCGTCGACGACGACCAGCCGCTGCGCGACATGCTCAGTCGCTCCTTCGAGCGCGAGGGCCACCGCGTGACCGCGGTGGCCGACGGGCACGCCGCCCTGGCCGCCGCCGCCGAGCGACCGTACGACGTCGTCCTGCTCGACGTCGCCCTGGGCGCGGGGCCGGCGGGCTACGACGTCGCGCGCCTGCTGCGCGCCCGGCGCGACGTGGTGCCGATCATCATGCTCACCGCGCTCGACTCCGAAGCCGACGCCGTGCAGGGCCTCGAGGCGGGCGCCGACGACTACGTGACCAAGCCGTTCGGCCTCGCCGAGCTGCGCTCGCGGATCCGCGCCGTCCTGCGCCGCACCCAGGGGCGGGTGGTCGAGGGCTCGATGCGGGTGGGCCCGGTGACCTTCGACCGCGAGGGCCGCCAGGTCGCCGTCGACGGCACGCCGGTCAAGCTCACCTTCTCGGAGTTCGAGCTGCTGGGCCAGCTCATGGAGCGCCCCGGCGAGGTGCGCAACCGCCAGGAGCTGCTGCGAGCGATCTGGGGGGACTCCGCGTACCGCGACCCGCGCGCGATCGACGTCCACATCCGCCACCTGCGCGAGAAGCTCGAGGCGCGACCGGAGGCCCCGAGCCTGATCCTCACCGTCCCGGGGCGCGGCTACCGCTTCCGGGAGTCGTGATGGGGCTGCGCGGCCGGTTCCTCGCGGCGCTGGTGTTCACCAGCGTCCTCGTGCTCGCGGTCGCCGCCTACGTGCTGCTCGACCCCCTCACGGACCGCCTGCGCGACGAGAACGTCTCCAACCTGCGCACGGAGACGCTGGCCGCCCGGCCCGACTTCCAGCGGGCGCTGCGGGGGGAGCGCAACCTGCGGAAGGAGAGCCTCGACCTGCAGGAACGCGCGAGCGCCCGGGTCGTCGTCGGAAGTCCCGCGGACCTGACGGACTTCCGGTTCGACACGGACCTCGGCGCGCCCACCCGCGACGTCCAGCGGCTCATTCTGCGCGCCCTGCGGCTGCGCAGCACGGTGCTCGAGGTCGAGGACGACCGCGCGACCGTGGCGGTGCGGCTCTTCACCCCCGACGACCAGGCGGTCCTCGTCGCCGAGCGCCAGCTCACCGACGTGACCCGCACCGTCGAGCAGGTCCGCAACGCCCTGCTCACCGCCGGTTTCGTCGGCCTGCTCGTCGCGGTCGTCCTCTCCCTGGCCATCTCCGCCGCGCTCGTGCGCCGGCTCGACCGCCTGCGCTCGACGGTGCGGACGATCACCGAGGAGGGGCCCGAGGCCCCGCCGCCGCACGACGAGGGGCGCGACGAGATCGGCGACCTGGCCCGCGCCTTCGCCGCCATGCAGGAGGCGCTGCGCCGGGAGGAGGCCTCACGCCGCTCCTTC
The DNA here is from genome assembly GCA_937871635.1 of uncultured Solirubrobacter sp. Lineage (GTDB taxonomy): Bacteria > Actinomycetota > Thermoleophilia > Solirubrobacterales > Solirubrobacteraceae > JACCYI01. The sequence continues at coordinate 3,727 of CALMNS010000002.1, read as the reverse complement.
GTCGCCACCGCCTCGCACGAGCTGCGCACGCCGCTGACCATGCTGCAGGGGACGATGGAGCTCCTCGAGGAGGACCTGCACGACACCACCGCGGACCTCGCCGACGCCCGTGTGCAGGTGGCGAGCGCCCGCCGCGAGCTGCGCCGCCTGACGAGCCTCGCCGGCGAGCTGCTCGACCTCTCCCGCCTCGACGCCCAGGTGCCGCTGCGCTCCGAGCCGGTCGAGCTCGGCGAGATCGCCCGGGCGGTCGCCGCCGAGTTCGCCCTGCCGGCCTCCGACCGCCGGGTCACGGTGGAGGCCGCGCCGCCCGACGGCCCGACCTGGGCGATCGGCGACCCCGACGCGACCGCCCGCATCGTCCGGATCCTGGTCGACAACGCGGTGCGCCACGCGCCGGCGGGCACCGCGGTCACGCTGCGGGTACGCGGCGCCCGGCTCGAGGTGGTCGATCGCGGCCCCGGGGTCCTGCCCCAGGACCGCGAGCGGATCTTCGACCGCTTCTACCGGTCCGCCGACGCCAGCGCGGAGAGCGGCTTCGGGCTCGGGCTGGCCATCGGCCGCGGCCTCGCCGAGCAGATGGGCGGCTCCCTGGCCCTCGCCGGCGACGACGGCGAGGGCGGGCGCTTCGAGCTCGTCCTGCCCTCAGCTGCGCTTGATGAAGACGGTCGCCTTGACGGGGTTGGGCCGCTCGGGGAAGGGCGAGGGCGGGTAGATCGCCGAGACCGCGAAGCGCGGGTCCTCTGAGAGCGCGCGCGACCACGCTTGCGAGCGCACCCGGACGAGCTCGGTCCACGGCGCGCTCCAGCGCTCGAGGGTGTAGATCGTCGGCTCCACGAGCACCAGGCGGCGTCCGCGCGGCAGCTCGTCGAGCAGGGGGCGCAGGTTGCGCCTCACGCTCGTGCGCTCGAGCCGCTCGACGCCGTCGCGCCAGTCCGTCACCCCCAGGTCCGGCACGGGCCCCCAGAGCGTCGCCCAGGAGAGGCCGCCGGGCAGGTAGTAGGCGAGGACCGGCACCTGCTCGGGCTGGGTGGAGATCACGAGGTCGCCGGGCCGCACGCTCGGCGTGAGCGACTCGGCCACCTCGCGGACGTTGGACTTCTCCGTGCGGCCCGTCGCGCCCGACCAGGCGAGGACCACGACCGCCAGCCCGACGAGCCCGAGCCGTCCCGCGCGGGCGAGCCCCAGCGCGCTGAGCAGCAGCAGCGGCGGGACGGCGACCGAGAGGTAGCGCAGCGCCCAGGCCGGGGAGACCTGCGACGCCCCCCAGGCGAGCACGATCGTCCCCAGCCCGACGAGCACGAGCGCGATCACCGTCTGCGCCTCGCGACCGCGGCTGCGGCCTCCGAGCACGGTCATCGCCCCCGCCCCGCCGGCCAGCAGGAGCGCCACCTGCTCCACCGACCCGAGCAGGCCCGCCGGGGACTCCCACAGCTCGGTGAGGCCCGGGCGCTCGGACCACGGCGCGCCCGTGTGCTCGGCCTGGAAGACCAGGGCGGGGAGCCACGGGGCGTAGAGGAGCGCGACGGCCCCGAACGCGAGCACCCCGTCGCGCGCGAGCCCGCGGCGCTCCCCGGGCGGGACGATCAAGAGCAGGACGAGCCAGGCCAGGCCCAGCGTCGCGCCGAAGAAGAGCGCGTAGTTGTGGGTGTAGAGCTCGAGCACGAGGGCCGCGACGAAGACGGGCAGCGCCCAGCGGCGGCGGTGCACGAAGCCGATCAGGAACGCCCCCGTCGCCAGCGTCCCGAGCAGCATCACGAGCGCGTACATCCGCGTCTCCTGGGCGTACTGGGTGAGGAACGGGCTCAGCGCGAAGAGCGCCGCCGCGATCCAGCCGGCCCGCGCGCCGTAGAAGCCGCGCGCGAAGGCGAAGGCGAGCGGGACGGTGAGCAGCGCGAAGATCAGCGAGAGGGCGTGGGTGGCGGACTCCCCGGTCGAGCCCACGAGCCCCATCCAGACCGACAGGGCGAGGTAGTAGAGGGGCGGCGAGCCGTCGAGCCGCAGGACGCCGGGGATCTCGCCGACGGGCCGGTCGGCGATCCCGACCGAGAGCCCCTCGTCGATCCAGTAGCCGACGTCCATGTTCTGCAGACGCAGCGTCAGCGAGAAGAGCACGAGGAGGCCCAGCCCGAGCGTGACGACCGCGTACCGGGCCCGGGCGTGGCTCAGGGCACGCGCCCGCAGCGCCCATGAGGAGCGCGGGGAGATGCGCGCGGGCGCCGTGCTGGCCATGGCCTGAATCTAGAGGCAGCGCGCGCGCACGACCCATCGCCGCGTCCCGCCGACGACCGGATAGCGCGGGTCCAGGCTGAGCGCCGAGCGCCGCGGGCGCGTGAGGGAGAACTGGCGGGGGGCGATCAGCGTGCCGGGACCGGACGGGAAGATCCCCACCCGCCGGATCGGGACGTGCAGCCGCCAGGCGAGGGCGATGGTGTCGAATCGGGCCGTGTAGACGCGGCCGCACGCCCGCACGCCTTCGGGTCCACCGGCGACCGCGACGGCCGCCTCGAGCTCCTCGTAGAGCGCCGCCTCGTCGCGGACCAACCGGAGGTCCTCGAGCCAGACCCCGACGGCCTGGACGACGAAGGGCGCGCTGGCCAGCGCGACGAGGAGCCCCAGGACACGCGACCGGCGCGCGGCGCCGACCCAGCCCGCCCCGGCCACCGCGCAGAGCAGCGCGGCCGGCAGGGCGACGTAGCGCAGGTTGCCGGCGTAGCCGGCCTGCGTCATCGCCGCGACGGTGACCATGAGGACGAGCGCGACCGCCCCGAAGACGAGCGGCAGGCGCCGCCGGCCGCGCGCGGCGACCCCCAGCCCCACCACGGCCCCGACCAGCAGGGGCGGGATGAGCACGCCGTAGGAGCGGCGGAAGACCTCGAAGAACGGGAGGTCGGCGAAGGCGGCCGAGTCCGGGTTGGGCTGGCGCGCGCGGTCCGACGCCCGCAGCGCGTTCCCCGAGCCGAGGTACTCCGGGCCGAGCCACAGCGCGGCGAGCGCGGCGAACCCGGCGAGGACCAGGAGCCGGCTGCCGGGCACCCAGAGCGCCAGGTAGAGGCCGTAGAGCCCGAACAAGGGCCAGATCTCGGGCCGCAGGAGGGCGGCGCCGAAGGCGAGGGCGAAGGCGGTGCGCCGGGCCCCGTCGAGGTGGCGCTCGACGGCGAGCAGGACGAGGGCCACGAGCAGGCCCTCGGAGTTCCCGCGCGCGAAGTTGCGGACGTACTCGTCGGCCAGCAGCAGCCCCGCGCCGGCCAGGGCGCCGGCCCACGGGCCGGCCAGGCGGGCGCCGAGCCGGTAGGTCATCGCCACCCCGAGCAGCCCTCCGGCCCGGGCGATCACGAGCCACGCGGCGGGCGCCAGGTCGTCGCCCAGCAGCGCGAACGGCGTGGTCAGCATGACCGGCAGCGGCTTCCACGACGGCCCGTTGGTGGTGGAGAGGGTGCCCTCGGCGACCTCGCGGCTCCAGACGATCCAGGCCCACGGGTCGTACGTCGGCTCGGACGGGAGCAGCAGCGAGAGGAGCGCCAGGCCGAGGGCGCCGAGCACGACGGCCACGAGCATGGCGCGCGAGCCTAGAGGAGCGGGCGCTCGCGGCCCGGCGCTAGAGGCCGAGGGCGGCGCGCACGTCGTCGAGCGCGGGCGGCGACCCCTCCGGCAGGGGTCCCTGGGCGTTCCAGTCGGCCAGCCCGCGGTCCAGCGCGGCGATCGGGAGCCCGGCCGCCTCGGCCAGCGC
>CALMNS010000001.1 GCA_937871635.1 uncultured Solirubrobacter sp. | reverse complement strand
CGGCCAGGCTCTGCGCGTGGTTGCCGGCCGAGGCGCAGACGACGCCGCGGGCGCAACCCTCCGGCCCCAGGGCGGCGAGCTTGGCGGCGGCGCCGCGGATCTTGAACGAGCCCATCCGCTGCAGGTTCTCCGCCTTGAGCGCGACGGTGCCGCCCGCGCGCTCGGAGATCGTGCGGCTCGACAACACGGGCGTCCGGCACGCGACGGCGTCGACCGCGGCACGGGCGGCGAGGACGTCCGGATACGGGTTCGCCCGGCCGGATCGGGCTCCCGCATCGGGCGCTCGTCCTCTGAGCGACGTCACAGCAGCACGGCGAGCGCCCGCGCGACGTCGTCCTCGGTGTTGTACAGGTGCCAGGAGGTCCGCAGCCGGCCCCCGCGCGTCGCGGCCGCGATGCCCTCCTCGGCCAGCGGCGCCTCGGCGTCCGGGAGGTCGACCGAGACGATGGCCGAGTGGCCCGGCTCGAGCCCGAGCCCCGCACGGAAGGCGTTGGCGAGGCCCACGTCGTGGGCGTGGATCCGCTCCACCCCGACCTCCTCGAGCAGCTCGAGGGCGGGGGCGGTGCCGACCCAGGAGAACCAGGCGGGTGAGGTGTCGAGCCGGCGGGCGTCGCCCGCGAGGCGCAGCGGCGGCCCGAAGTAGCTCGCGTGGACGTCCTCGCCGGCGAACCAGTTCGCCGCGGCCGGGAGGATCGCCTCCAGGCGCTCCGGGGCCACCGCCATGAACGCGCTGCCCCGCGGGGACAGCAGCCACTTGTAGGCGGCGGCGACCAGCACGTCGAGGCGGCCCGCGTCGAGCGGGAGCCAGCCGCAGGCCTGCGTGGCGTCGCAGATCGTCATCGTGCCGTGGGCGTCGGCGGCGGCGACGATCGCGTCGAGGTCGGCCACCTCGCCGGTGGACATCTGCACCGCGCTGAAGGCCACGACGTCCGTCCCGGCGTCCATCGCGGCGGCCAGCTCGCGCGGCGGGACGGTGCGGACCGTCACGCCGCGCCCGGCCTGGGCGAGGAACGGGAACAACAGGCTGGTGAACTCGACGTCGGGGGCGAGCACGCGCGACCCGTCGGGCAGCGAGGCGGCCACGAAGGCGATCAGCCCGGCCACCGTGGCGCCGATCGCCACCCGCTCGGGGCCCACGCCGACGATCCGCGCCCAGCTCGCCCGCGCGCGCTCGGTCGACTCGCCCCAGGGCTCCCAGCTCGTCCGGCCCTGGTGCCAGTCGGCCAGCGCCGCCTGGAGCGCCTCCCAGCCCGGTCGCGGCGGGAGGCCGTAGCTCGCGGTGTTCAGGTAGGTCCCCGCGGGCGAGAACAGCGTCTCGCCCGGCCAGGCTTCGCCGGCGCTCGTCCTCTGGGCGGCGTTACGGGAGGGCAACGATCGCGTCCATCTCCACCGCGGCGCCCAGCGGGAGCGCGGCCACGCCGATCGTGCTGCGAGCGGGCGGGTCGCTCTCGAAGTACCGCGCGTAGGCCTCGTTGACCTGGCCGAAGGTCGACATGTCGGTGACGTAGACGGCGACGCGCACCGCGTCGGCCAGCGAGGCCCCCGCCTCGCCGCAGACGATCGAGAGGTTCTCCAGGCACCGCGCGGCCTGCACGCCGATCTCGCCCTCGACCAGCGCGCCCGTCGCGGGGTCGATCGGCGTCTGCCCCGAGCAGTACAGGAGCCCGCCCGACCGGACGGCGTGGGAGTAGGGGCCGGCAGCCTTCGGCGCGCCCTCGGCGGTGACCGTTTCGCGGTGGTGGCTCATGGGCAGGCACGGTATCCCGTGCCGAACCGCCTGGCGACCGAGACGTCCCCGTACCTCCTGCAGCACAAGGAGAACCCTGTCGACTGGTACGCCTGGGGCGAGGAGGCGTTTGCGCGCGCCCGCGAGGAGGACAAGCCGATCCTCGTCTCCATCGGCTACTCCGCCTGCCACTGGTGCCACGTCATGGAGCACGAGTCCTTCGAGCACCCCGAGATCGCGCGGGAGATGAACGAGGCGTTCGTCTGCGTCAAGGTCGATCGCGAGGAGCGCCCGGACGTCGACGCCATCTACATGGAGGCGGTCCAGGCCATGACGGGCCGGGGCGGCTGGCCGCTCAACGCCTTCCTCACCCCCGAGCGGGTCCCGTTCTGGGCGGGCACCTACTTCCCGCCCGAGCCACGCCAAGGGATGCCGAGCTGGCCGCAGGTGCTCGCCGGGATCGCGGACGCCTGGGCGAACCGGCGGGAGGAGATCCGCGAGGGTGCGGGCCGGATCGTCCCCCGCCTGCAGGGCGCCGCGCAGCTCCAGCCCGCGCCCGGCGAGGTGTCCCCCTCGGCGCTCTCCGACGCCGTGGCGCGGCTGCGCCAGGGCTACGACGCCGAGCACGGCGGCTGGGGCGGCGCGCCCAAGTTCCCGGCGGCCTCGACCATCGACTTCCTGCTCGGGCAGGGCGAGCGCGAGATGGCGCTGCACACGCTGCGGGCGATGGCCAACGGCGGGGTCTACGACCAGATCGGCGGCGGCTTCGCCCGGTACTCCGTCGACGCCGAGTGGGTCATCCCCCACTTCGAGAAGATGCTCTACGACAATGCCCTCCTCGCCCGGGCCTACCTCCACGGCTGGCAGGCCAGCGGCGACGCCCTGCTGCGCCGGGTCTGCGAGGAGACGTGCGACTGGATGCTGCGCGAGCTGCGCCAGCCCGAGGGCGGCTTCGCCTCCGCGCTCGACGCGGACGCCGAGGGCGTGGAGGGGAGCTTCACGGTCTGGACGCCGGACCAGATGCGGGCGGTGCTCGGCGACGAGCTGGGGGCGATCGCGGTGCGCATGTACGGGCTCGACCGGCCGCCGAACTTTGAGGGGCGCTGGTGGAACCCGGTGCGCGCGACCGCCGATCCGCCCGAACGCGAGGAGATCCGCGCGAAGCTCTACGCCGCCCGGGCGCAGCGCGTGTGGCCCGGCCTCGACGACAAGCGGCTCACGGCCTGGAACGCGCTGGCGATCTCGGCCCTGGCCGAGGCCGGGGCCGTGCTCGGCCGCGCCGACTACCTCGACGCGGCGTGCGGCTGCGCCGCCTTCGTCCTGCGCGACCTGCGCCGCCCCGACGGCGCGCTGCTGCGCACCTACAACCGCGGGGAGGCGAAGATCGACGCGTTCCTCGAGGACCACGCCTTCCTGCTCGAGGCGCTGCTCACGCTCTACGAGGCGACCTTCGAGCCGAGCTGGTTCACCGAGGCCGAGGCGCTCGCCGCGGTCATCGTCGAGCGCTTCGGGGATCCCGAGCACGGCGGCTTCTACTCGACGGCCGGCGACGCCGGCGACCTCGTCGCCCGCCGGAAGGACCTCGAGGACTCGCCCATCCCGTCGGGCGCCTCGAGCGCCGCGCTCGGCCTGCTCCGGCTCAGCGCCCTCGACGGCGACGACACCTGGGCGGAGGCGGCTCGGGGCGTGATCGGGCTCCTGCACGAGGTCGCCCCCCAGCACCCCCAGGCCTTCGGCCACCTGCTGCAGGCGATGGCCTTCCACCTGGGGCCGGTGCAGGAGGTGGCGCTCGTCGGCGACGACCTGGCGCCGCTCGAGGCCGTCGTGCGCAGCGCGTTCCGCCCGCGCCTCGTTCTGGCGGGCGGCCCTGGACCGGGCGCCGTGCCGCCGCTGCTGGAGGGACGCGAGCCCGTCGACGGGCGGGCCGCGGCGTACGTCTGCGAGTCGTTCACCTGCCAGCGGCCGGTGACCGCGCCCGAGGAGCTCGCCGCGCTCCTCGAAGCGTGACCTGAATCACACTTCAAACGGAATACGGACTCCGGTAGGTTCGCGC